>DASVQP010000070.1 GCA_036389135.1 Longimicrobium sp. | reverse complement strand
GGTCGAAAGACCTAACCGGCGCATATCAGGCGGATTCATCGTCGTTTTGGCCTTGGGGGCGCCCCTCCTACCATATCGTGGCGGCGCGTAGAAGGTTGCCACACGCACCTTGACACGGGTGCCCTTCCATATCAGGGGCAGACCTGCGTGTTCCCTGCGTGTCTGCCCACCCCCACCCCCGCTCGGGCCGCGCCACACGCACGAATTCCGTAGGGGCCGCCCCACGTGGCTGCCCGTGCCATCCCCCGCGCCGCAACCTGCCACGCGGCACCAATGCATTGCAAACGCCCCTCCCCCAGGTGGTTATTGGGGGAGGGGCCGTGAGTTGACGAGCGGGGGAGGGGGCCTGCCTGCGCCTACCGGAACGCCCTGCGCGACACCAGCGTGGGCGCGCGGGCCAGGAGGCGGCCCAGCTTGCGGCGCTCGCCGCGCCAGCCGTCGTCGTAGCCGACGTCGCGGGTGGAGCCGGCGTCGGCCTGCGCGAGGAGGGGGTTCACCGGGCGGCCCTTGCGGCGCACCTCGTAGTGCAGGTGCGGGCCGGTCGCGAGGCCCGAGGAGCCCACGTAGCCGATCACGTCGCCCTGGTGCACCGGCATCCCCGCGGCGACGGCGGGGGAGATGCGCGACAGGTGGGCGTAGCGTGTGGCGTAGCCGTTGGGATGCTGGATCTCCACCATGTTGCCGTAGCCGCCGCGCGGCGCCGCGTACGACACGCTCCCGTCGCCCGTGGCCCGCACCGGGGTGCCGTAGCCGGCCGCCAGGTCCACGCCGGTGTGCGGCAGGATGCGGCGCAGCAGCGGGTGCATCCGGTCCAGCTTGAAGGGCGAGGTCACGCGCACGGCGGCCAGCGGGCCGCTCCAGGCGGCCGGGTCCAGCGAGCGGCCCAGGTCGTCGTAGTAGCCGGGCGCCTCGCCCTGGTCGTACAGGAAGACGGTGTGCATCCCCCCGCCCACAGCGGCCTCGGCGGCGAGCACCTGGATGGAACGGGTGGTGCCGTCCGGCCGCCGGGTGCGCTCGTACGCCACCCGCAGCCGCCCGCCCCCGCTCAGCGCCCCGCCCTCCAGCACCGGCATGTAGATCTTGTCCAGGTGCCGCCCCACCATCCCACGCTCCGCCGGCGACAGGTCGCTGGCCAGCGTGGCGAGCGCCTCGGTGAAGGAACCGCGCGCGAAGCCGCCCACGAAGAGCGTGTCCACCGTGACGGCCGGAGCCGCGTGGATGGCGGCGAGCACCATCGGCGGGTCGGCGGGCGCGGTGCTGCCGGCACGGGCGAGCGCGGCCACGCCTGCCAGCGCGACGGCGGCCAGTGCGGCGCCCGCCAGGAGCGGCGGCGCGTGCTTGCGTATGGAGGCGGGGAGGTACATCGGCAACAGGGGTGCGGCGACGCGGCGGCGAGGGCCGGAGACGGGTGCGCGTGGCTGTGGGGGGGAAGTGAAGATAATGCGACTTCGCGCGGTGCGGAAGGATTTCGTGCGGGAAGGTGCCCGGACGCGCACATTTCCTGAACGAAGCGCGCTCAGAACGTTGATCCTGCGCCTGATCTCGTGCGCGTAGTGAAGGAGACGGTCTCCGCGACCCGCACCGCCCCGGACTATGTTCGGACCATGTGCTGGGTCCGGACCTGCGCGTGCGGTGCACCGCACGTTCAGGTGGAACGAGGCCCCGAACACGTGCTGGACCCAGGCGACCGGCGGAGGTCGTCTCCTTCGGGCGCCGCACGGGACCGTGGGGCACGGCGGGGGTCGGGGTCGGCGGCTCTCTCAGGAAGTGGGGTTCGGGTGAGAACTTCCAGCCCGGCAGAGTGCGCGGGAGTCTCGCCTTGTGCATCCGCGGCGCTCTTCGTAATCTGAACCCGCTTTCACCCCTTCCGGTTCGCGATCCTCGTAATTCCCTGATGATGCCAGCAGTTTCGATGCGTTTTCCGCGCGCCCTGGTGCCCCTGGCCGCGCTCCTGGTTGCCGCCGCGCCGGCCGGTGCGCAGGGCCGCTTCGTCCCCGCGCTGTCGGTGGTGCAGATCAACGACGTGTACCGCATCGACGCGGTGGAGAACGGGCACGTTGGCGGGCTGGGGCGCGTCACTACGCTGGTGGAGCGCACCCGCCGCGCCTGGAGCCACCCGGTGATGATATTCCACGCCGGCGACTTCATCGCCCCCTCGCTGGAGAGCAAGCTCTTCGCGGGGGAGCAGATGATCGACGCGCTGAACTTCGTCCACGCGCGCGCGCCGATGCTGGTGGTGCCCGGCAACCACGAGTTCGACGAGCGGGACCCCGCGATGTTCCGCAACGCGGTGCGCGGGTCGCGCTTCCCCTGGCTGGCCGGCAACCTGACCGTCACCGACAGCGCCACTCCGCGGCTGGCGCGGGACACCATCATCGCGGCGGGCGGGATGAAGATCGGCGTCTTCACGCTGACGTTCCTGGATGCGCAGCGCACGTATGCCCGCGCGGACAGCGCCTTCCTGGAGATCGCCGAGCGGCAGATCCGCGACCTGGAGCGGCGCGGCGCGGATGCCATCGTGGCGATCACCCACCTGGAGCTCGTGACCGACCGCCAGATCGCCGCGCTGCGCCGCCGCCATCCCAAGTTCGTGTGGATCGCGGGCGGGCACGATCACTTCCTCATCCAGGACCCGCTCACCGCCGGCACCGCGCTGATCACCAAGGGCGACTCCAACGCTCGGCGCGTGTGGCGCGTGATGATCGGCCGCGACGGGCGCCGCCCCGCCGTGCGCGCCGAGGCGGTGGCGCTGGATTCCACCGTGGAGATCGACCCCGCCTACCAGCGCGAGGTGACGGCGAAGTGGGCAGCGCGGCTGCGCGGGCGCATCCCCACCTTTGACGTCGCCATCGGCCGCACCACCGCGCCGCTGGACGCCACCGAGGAGACGGTGCGCAACTCCGAGAGCTCGTGGGGCAACTGGCTGGCGGACCGCATGCGCCGCGCCTTCCCCACGCAGGCGGCGGACGTGGCGGTGCTGAACGGCGGGTCGCTGCGCATCGACGACGTGATCCGCGACTCCGTCCGTTGGGAGCACGTGGAGCGCACCTTTGGCTTCCCGACCTCGGTGGGCCTCGTCTGGCTGCGCGGGCGCGACCTGCGCAAGGCGGTGCTGGAGAACTCCGTATCCGGCGGGCGCGGCGAGGGGCGCTTCCTCCAGGTCTCCGGCCTCCGCTACACCTTCGACCGAACCCGCCCCGTCGGCGACCGCGTCACCCGCGTCGAGATCCAGCGCGACAGCGGCTGGGCCCCGCTCGAGGAGGAGCGCGTCTACGTGGTCGCCGTCCCCGACTACATCTTTGGCAACGGCGACGGCTACCGCTTCCGCGAGCTCGCCACGCAGGCCGTCCCCCCCGGCCCCTCGCTGAAGTGGCTGGCCGTGCAGGGCTTGCTGGATGCCTATGCGCGCGGCCAGGCGATCACGGCAGGGGTGGAGGGGCGGATTACGGAAACCGGGGCGAGAACTGAAGTGCGTTAGTGCGCACCCCTCTCCAAACTTATCGATCGATGCCAATGTCCGAATCCTTCTCGCCGAGCGAGCTGGTGCTTCTCCTCGGCGAACGTTTCGCGGGGGCGGGGAGCTTCACGCAGGGCAAGGAAGAGCTGCTGACCGGCGCCGCGACTGTGGCGCAGAACGAGCTCGCGCGGGAGGTGCTCACCGTCGCGCTCCTGGCGATGGAGCACGCGGGGGAGATCCGCATTGCCAACGAGAAGCGGAAGGCGATGCTGGGGCTTACGACGCGCCAGGCGCTGGTGGCCGAGGCGACGGGGAGCCGCGCGGTGTGGCCTGCCGGCAGCCTGGAGGGCGAGCTGCGCGAGACGATCAACGCGTCGCGCTCGGAGGTGTACGACGTCGTCTACCGCTGGCTGGGGAACGACATGGCCTCGCCCGAGCGCCACGTGCTGGACCGGGTCAAGCGCGGTCTGGTGGGGCGCGGCCTGGTGCATCGCGAGGAGAAGCGCACCCTCAAGATCTTCGTCTCCCACGACGACACACTCCCCGACGCCACCCGCGCCCTCCTCGCCGCCGAGTCGCCGGATGCGCTGCTGGGGCTGCTCCGCGCGCCCGGCCGCGCCGAGGTGGTGGATCTCATCCGAAAGCAGGTGACGAAGGCGCTCAACCGCCGCACCGAAGACGACGACTGACCCACGGGGACATTGAAGATGGCTTCCAGCGGAAAGATCTTCGCGGGAACGATTGCGCTGGTGCTGGCGCTCACGGGCGTCATCGTGGGCGCGGCCATGTGGAACGCGGACCGCACCAGCAAGCGCCTCACCGCCGAGGCGGATGCGATCGGCCTCGTCGCCACCCCCACGAAGTGGTGGGACAGCATCGACGAGGAGAACAAGGAGGGCCACACGCTGACCTTTGCCTACGTGGGGCCCAAGAACCAGGTCTTCACGCGCAAGATGGACGAGATCGAGTGGTACGACTCCACCCGGCGCTACAAGGTCTGCTACAACCCCCAGAACGGCGACGACTGGCGCCTCTACCCCGAGGACCACGTCTGCGGCGAATAGCGAGTTCGTGATGCGGGGTTTTGGGGCCCGATGTGCCCGGGCGCCGGCACCGGGGGCTGAAGCCCCCGGCTGGAACCACGGGAAGACCGCTGAAGCGGTCTCGTGCGCCGCGGGTAACGGAGCAGTCCCGTAACACGGGCGCGATGAATCGCGCCCCTACAGGATCTGTGCGTCCCACGCTGCAGTTCTCCCCCTCACCCGTCCTGCGCCCCCGCAGGCGGGGGAGGGGGTCGGGGGGAGGGGGCCTCTGCGCGGCACCAAACCCGCCGAAACAAACCCAAGCCCCCTCTCCCGATAACAGAGGGCGGAGCCCTCTCCTATTATCGGGAGAGGGGGCAGTCGAGTGTAACGAGACGGGGGTGAGGGCCCTCACACCGCCGCCCTCCCCAGCACCTCCCGCACCTGCTCCAGCCCCGCCCCCGGACGCCGCTCCAGGATCAGCGCCACGATCCCGGTGATGTGCGGCGCCGCGAACGAGGGGCCGGACATCACCTCCTCGCACCCACCCAGCCACCGCAAGCGCTGATTCGTCCCCGCCGCCGTGCACTCGGCGAGAGCGCCGGGGCGATGGCGGAAGTCCCACGGCGAGGGGAAGTCGCCCGCGTCCACGCCGATGACCTCGTCGAAGGCGGCCGGGTAGGTGGCAGGCCCCGCGTTGGGCGATGAAGCGACGATCAGCATCCCGCCACGGCGGGCGCGGGCGCAGGCGGCGAGGAGCGGGGCGCGCTCGTGCTCCAGCGTCGTGCCGAGACTCAGGTTCACGAGGGGGATCGACTCCTCCGCGGCCCAATCGATCCCCGCCCGCAACGCCGCCGGGGAGGTCTCGAGCTGCCCGCCGAAGACGCGGATGGGGACGATGGTGGCCGCGGGCGCCAGGCGCAGGATGAGGTCCGCGCAGGCGGTGCCGTGGCCCAGGCGGTCGTGGTCGTCGTCGGTGCGCAGGAGGGTGAAGTCGTCGTCCGGGTCGGTGAGCCCCACGCCGGGGAGGACACGCGGGTCGGAGAGGGTGCGGTCCCAGCCGGTGTCGATCACCCCGACGCGGACGCCGCGGCCCGTGGCGTCGCCCAGCAGCTCGCGGATCCGGGGTGGGGGCTCGGGAGTCATGGAGGGTGCGGGAAGTGGAAGCGGGGAAACGCCGGTGCACAACTTGCCGGTCGCCCGCGGTCCATGCTACACCCAAACCGCACGGAGGCGAAGATGGCTCGTTACGGCACAGAATTCTACGGAAGCGACTATTCCGGCAACCGCGGGCGCCACCCGCTCTACGGGCAGGGCGGAGCACCCGACCGGGGGCTCGGCTACGGTCGGGGCGGCGAGTACGGTACCGACAACGGCTGGGTGACCGGCACCGGTCCCGCCGGCGCGCAGGGCGGCGGAGGGCAGACGCGCGGCGGCAACGCGGGCGGGCAGGGGCAGGCCAAGCGCGGCGCCGAGCGCGCCCGCGACATCATGACCGAGAACCCCGAGGCCGTCACCCCCTCCACCACCCTCGGCGAGGTGGCGCGGCGCATGGCCGAGCTGGACGTCGGCATCCTTCCCGTGGTGGACGATCCGGAAGTGCGGCGGCTGCGCGGCGTGGTGACCGACCGCGACCTGGTGGTGCGCGGAATGGCGCGCGGGCTGGGCGACTCGGCCACGGTTGCGGAGTGCATGACCCCCAACGTCTCCACCGTCAACCGCAACGCCTCCGTGCGCCAGGTGATGGACGTCATGCGGCGCGAGCAGGTGCGGCGCGTGCCCGTGACCGACGGCGAGGGGCGCCTGGTGGGGATCATCGCCCAGGCCGACCTGGCGGTGCACTACGCCGGCCTCGATCCGGAACGCGAGATCGAGGTGGAGGAGGTGCTGGAGCGCATCTCCGAGCCCGGTCGTGCGCGCTTCCGCTCCGGGGGGTACGACCGGGACCACGGCGCGGGCATCGCCGGCCGCGTCCGCGGCGGGCTCTCGGAGGTGCAGCGCGGCGCCCGCCAGCTCCTGGACCGCGCCCGCGACATCATCGACTGAAGGCACGTCCGGCGTGGGGCACGGAGGACTCCCGTGCTCCGCACCGTTTTTCCAGAATCTGCTTCGAAGCCTTGACATCCAATCGCCGTCAGTTCATCATGTGTCTCGGAATTTAAACTCGTTTAAAATACCCATTCGCACCGTTCGTGAAGCTGATCTCACTTCGCTTTACAGCCGCACTGTCATTGGCCGCCCTCATGGGGACGACGGCGTGCGCGCCTCCGGAGCCCGCCTCCAGCCAGGGCCGCCTCAACGTCGTCACCACCGTGGGGATGATCCGTGACGTCGTGCAGAACGTCGGCGGTGAGCACGTGCACGCGACGGGGCTCATGGGCCCGGGCGTGGACCCGCACCTGTACAAGGCGAGCGAGGGGGACGTGCGGCGGCTCTTCCGGGCGGATGTCGTCTTCTATGGCGGGCTGCACCTGGAGGCCAAGATGGCCGAGGTGCTGGAGGAGATGGGCGGCCGCACGCGCGTCGTTGCGGTCACCGACGGCATCCCGCGCGACCGGCTCCTGGCGCCGGCGGAGTTCCAGGGGGCGTACGATCCGCACGTCTGGTTCGACGTGAGCATGTGGGAGATGACGGTGGACACCATCGCCTCCACCCTGGCCGCCGCCGACCCCGCGAACGCCGCCGCCTACCGCCGCAATGCCGCGGCGTACCATGCGCGGCTGGACTCGCTGGATGCCTACGTGCGCGCGCAGGCGGAGCGGGTGCCGCGCCCACAGCGGGTGCTGGTGACGGCGCACGACGCCTTCAACTACTTCGGCCGCGCATACGGCTTCCAGGTGCGCGGGCTGCAGGGGATCAGCACCGCGTCGGAGGCGGGGACGGGCGACGTGCAGGCGCTGGCGGAGTTCATCGCGCGGCGGCGCATCCCGGCCGTCTTCGTGGAGTCGTCCATCCCGCGGCGCACCATCGAGGCGGTGCAGGAAGCGGTGCGCGACCGCGGCTGGGACGTGCGGATCGGCGGCTCGCTCTACTCGGACGCCATGGGCAATCCGGGAACCCCGGAGGGGACGTACGACGGAATGGTCCGCCACAACATCGACACCCTGGTGGGCGCGCTGCTGCGCGGTCCTGGAGAACGGAATGACTGACGGCGCCAAGACGCTCGCCATCGAAGTCAACGACCTGACGGTGGCGTACCGAGACAAGCCCGTGCTGTGGGACGTGGACCTGGAGGTGCCGCAGGGCGTGCTGATGGCCATCGTCGGTCCCAACGGCGCCGGTAAGAGCACCCTGATCAAGGCGATCCTCGGCCTGGTGCGCACCGCCGCGGGCCAGGTGTGCATCCACGGCCGCCCCTACCGCCAGGCGCGCGGGATGGTGGCCTACGTCCCCCAGCGCGGAAGCGTGGACTGGGACTTCCCCACCTCCGTGCTGGACGTGGTGATGATGGGCCGCTACGGCGCCCTCGGCTGGCTGCGCCGCCCGGGGAAGCGCGAGCGCGAGCGCGCCATGGACGCCCTGCGCCAGGTGGGCATGGAGGCCTTTGCCGAGCGCCAGATCTCGCAGCTCTCGGGCGGGCAGCAGCAGCGCGTCTTCCTGGCCCGCGCCCTGGTGCAGGACGCCGAGCTCTACCTGATGGACGAGCCTTTCCAGGGCGTCGACGCCAAGACGGAGCGCGCCATCGTCTCCGTCCTCCAGGAGCTGCGCCGCGCCGGCAAGACGGTCGTCGTCGTGCACCACGACCTGGAAACGGTCCCGGAGTACTTCGACTGGGTCCTCCTGCTGAACGTGCGCCGCATCGCCGACGGACCGGTGGGTGAGGTCTTCACCGAGGAGAACCTGCGCCAGACGTATGGCGGGCGTCTGCCGTTCCTGACGCGCAACGGCGGCTCGCCGGCCGGGGCGTCGCTGCACGCGGCCGACTGAAAAAGCAGGGATGGGGGATGAGGTTGAACATCCCTGGTTCCGACGGCTTTCCCCCATCCCCCATCCCTAATCCCCCTTCCCTGCAGTTCATGGATCTTCTCACCGACTACACCCTTCGCACGGTCGCACTGGGCGCGGCGGCACTGGGGCTCACCAGCGGCGCGCTCGGTTCGTTCGCGGTGCTGCGCAAGCAGAGCCTGCTGGGCGACGCCATCTCGCACGCGGCGCTCCCCGGCATCGCGCTCGCCTTCCTCCTCACGGGGAGCAAGGCGACGCCGGTGCTGGTGGCGGGGGCCGCGGTGGCGGGGTGGTTGGGGACGCTGGCGGTGATGAAGATCACCGGCGCCACCCGCGTCAAGGAAGACAGCGCGCTGGGGATCGTCCTCTCCGTCTTCTTTGGATTCGGGTTGGTGCTGCTCACCTACGTGCAGAAGCAGCCCGACGCCAGCCAGGCCGGGCTCGACCGCTTCCTCTTTGGCCAGGCCGCCACCCTCCTGCACCGCGACGTCCTCCTCATCTCCGGGCTGGGGGCGGCGGCGCTGCTGGGGGCGGCGATCTTTTGGAAGGAGTTCAAGCTCCTCGCCTTCGACCCCGACTATGGCGCCTCGCTCGGCTTCCCCATGCGCGCGGTGGACGTGATCCTCACGACGCTCCTGGTCGTCTCCATCGTCATCGGCCTGCAGACGGTCGGAGTGGTGCTGATGAGCGCGATGGTGGTGGCGCCGGCAGCGGCGGCGCGGCAGTGGACCGACCGCATGGGGAGGATGGTGGCCGTCGCCGGGTTCTTTGGCGCTCTGGCGGGAGTGAGCGGCGCGGTGCTCAGCTCGCTCACGGAGCACCTCCCCACCGGGCCCACCATCGTCCTTTGCCTGACGGGGCTGGTGGTGCTCTCGATCCTCTTCGCCCCCAACCGCGGGGTGCTGTGGGAGACGGTGCGCGACCGCCGCAACCGCAGCCGCCTGCACATGGATGCCGTGCTCGGCAACCTGGACGACCTGGCCCGCCACCACGCCGACCCGCAGCACGGCCACGCCGCGGCGGTGCTGGAGGCGATGCACCCCGGCGCGCACAGCGAGCTGCGCGAGATGGAGGCGCGTGGGTGGGCGCGCCGCACGGGCAGGGACGAGTGGGCCATCACCCCCGCCGGCCGCGGCGAGGCGGAGCGGCGCGCGGGCCTGCGCGGGGAGGACGACCGATGATCATCGCGCCCGAGCAGGAGATCCAGTGGATCGCGGCCGTCACCGCCGCGGCCTGCGCCCTCCCCGGCGTCTTCCTGGTGCTGCGCAGGATGGCGCTGATGAGCGACGCCATCTCGCACTCCATCCTCCTGGGGATCGTTCTCGCCTTCTTCGCGACCGGCAACATCGCCTCGCCGCTCCTGATCGCCGCGGCGGCGGCCACCGGCGTGCTCACGGTGACGCTGGTGGAGCTCCTCCACCGCACGCGCCGCGTCAAGGAAGACGCCGCCATCGGCCTCGTCTTCCCCGCGCTCTTCAGCGTGGGCGTCATCCTGATCTCGCGCTACGCCGGCAACGTGCACCTGGACGTGGACGCGGTGCTGCTGGGGGAGCTGGCCTTCGCCCCCTTCAACCGCTACTCCTGGGGCGGCATGGACCTGGGCCCGCGCACGCTCTGGGTGATGGGCGCCATCCTCCTGCTGAACGCCGCCTTCATCGGCGCGTTCTTCAAGGAGCTGAAGCTCACCACCTTTGACACCGCGCTGGCCGGTGCCCTCGGCTTCGCGCCGGGCGCGCTGCACTACGCCTTCATGACGCTGGTCTCGATCACGGCGGTCGGCGCGTTCGACGCGGTGGGCTCGGTGCTGGTGGTGGCGCTGATGATCGCCCCGCCGGCCGCCGCCTACCTGATCACCGACCGCCTGCCGCGGATGATGGCGCTCAGCGTGGCGATCGGGGTGGCGAGCGCGCTGGCGGGGTACTGGATGTCGTACCTGCTCGACGTCTCCATCGCCGGCTCCATGGCTACGTGCACCGGCGTCGCCTTCTTCCTGGCCTTCCTCCTCGCGCCGGAGCGCGGGGTGGTGGCGGTGGCGCGGCGCCGTGCCCGCCAGCGCTGGGAGTTCGCGCAGGCGATCCTCACGATCCACCTGCTGGACCACGAGGGCTCCCCGCAGGCCGCCGTGGAGAGCCGCGAGCGCCACCTCCACGAGCACCTGCGCTGGGCGCCCGACTTCGCCCGCGTCGTCGTGCGCCGCGCCGAAAGCGCCGGCCTCCTCACCCGCACCGGCGAGCACCTCGCCCTCACCGACGAAGGCCGCGCCTCCGCCCGCGAGACGATGGCCAACGTGTAGCGCTTCGCATTCGCCATCGCCCGCGCAGCATTGGACACGACCTGGCGGAGTTAAGGCGTTGGGCAGGTTAGCGATGGAACTTGGGCCGGAACGCTGTTATGGTTCTCCATACTTCTTATGGAGAGGTGAGCATGAACGACAAGGTCGTAATCAGCGGCGCTGGGCGAGGACAGAGTGCCACGCTTCCATCGGAGTTGATGGAGAAGATGGGATTGCAGGAAGGCGCTTCGCTGTACGTGGTCAAGACGGATGCGGGGGTGCTCCTTACTCCCTTCGATCCGGACTTGGAGGAATCGCTTGAGGCATTCGAGGTGCTGAACGCGAAGTACTCCAACGTGATGCGCGAGCTTGCGAAGTAGGCGGGCAAGTGGAAGAGCCTCGCTGGCTCACGCCGATGGCCGTCGATCTGCTGCACAGGATCGATTGAGCTATACGGCGGCAGCCACGGTGTTCGCGACACGGCGTTGATCGAGTCAGCGCTTTCGCGTCCCGTCAATCGATGGATGTACGCTCCAGAGTGTGACCTCGCGGACATCGCCGCGAGCTACGCGTATGGACTCGCGAAAAACCATGGCTACGTAGACGGGATAAGAGGGTCGCATTCGCAGCAATGTTCGTCTTCCTCTACCGGAACGGGGTACTCCTGGAGGCGCCCGAACCAGATGCGACCGTGACGATGGTCGCCGTTGCGTCAGGCGAGTGGGGGGAGGACGACTTGGCGGAGTGGATACGAGGTCGGATCGTTCCTCGAAATTAACGACCAGTGGGCGCCGATCCGATCCTGCGCCCGCCGTCTGTCTGCTGCCCGCCATCGCGCCGGAACGGCGATTGCGCTGAGAGGCCGGACTTGCTCGTGCAGGTCCGGCCGCGTGCTATGGTACGTGGCCCTCCGACGCATCCCGACGCCGAAGGACACGATGATCTCCTCCCACGAACCTCTTGCGCGGACGATGGCCAACAGCGTCCGCGACGCCCGCGAATCGCTGGTGGGACGCTGGCTGGAGCGGATCGTGGACCGCGTGGCGATTCATCCCACCAACATCTTCCCCTCCGAAGAGCTGCTGAACCACGTACCGCTGCTGGTGGACGGGATCGCGGACTACGTGGGCGACGTCGCCGCCGAGATCACGGCGGACGTGCCGGTGGTGGCGAAGGCGATGGAGCTGGGGGCGCTTCGCCACGCGCAGGGCTTCGAGGCGCACCAGATCCTCAAGGAGTACGAGATCCTCGGCGGGATCCTCTTCGACCACCTGGCGGAGACGGCGGAGCGGATGGGCCCCGGCTGCTCGCCCGCGGAGCTCTTGGCCTGCTCGCACCGCGTGTTTCGCGCGGTGGCGGTGATCCAGCAGTACACCACGAACCACTTCCTCTCGCTGGCCGAGGCGCGGGTGAGGGAGCGCGAGGACCGGCTGCGCGCCTTCAACCGCTCGCTCACGCACGAGATGAAGAACCGCATCAACACCGTGCGCGGCGCCAACGAGATGCTGCGCGAGGAGTGGGTGGGGAGCGTCGCGTCACAGCGGGAGAAGTTCACGGACATCATCGCCCGCAACGCGGACGGCATGCAGAGCGTTCTGGAAGACCTGCTGGAGCTCTCGCGCGTGGAGACGGACGGCGGGCAGGCGTCTCGCAACATCCTCCTGTACGATGCCGCCGCGGAGGTGGCGCGCCAGCTCCGCGATTTCGCGGAGGCGCGACGCGTGCGCGTGGAGCTCGCGCCCGACCTGCCCATCGTGGAGGTCCCCGCCGCGGCCGTGGAGCTGTGCCTCACCAACTACGTGTCGAACGCAATCAAGTACCGCGACCCCGGGAAGCCGGACCACTGGGTGCGCGTGGAGGGCACCGTGCGCGACGGCGACCCGTGCGAGGTGATCGTGCGGGTGCGCGACAATGGCCTGGGAGTGCCTGAGGAGGCGCGCCCGGAGCTCTTTCGCCGCTTCTTCCGCGCCCACGAGGGCACCGTCACCGGCGAGGAGGGCACCGGCCTGGGCCTGGCCATCGTGCGCGAGACCATCGAGTCGGTGGGCGGCCGCGCCTGGGCCGAGTTCGACCCCACGGACGGCACCGTGTTCGCCATCTCGTTCCCCTGCCTGATCGCCGAGGTGTTGCCGGCGACGGGCGGTCTTTCCGTTTGAACCGTAACAGCGTCTCACACAGAGCCACAGAGGAAAACGGCAAGAGGACGGAGAGAACCTCGAGCTTTTCCTCCGTGTCCTCTCTGTTTCCTTCGCGTCTCTGTGTGAAACTGCCGTTCGCCGATCCATGCCCTCAGTGACGACCCTTCTCGACGACATTCCGCCGGGCGCGTACGTGCCAGCGGCGCGCCCGCATGCCGCGGCCGAGCCTTCCGCGCCGCCGCCGGGGGATGCGGCGGGGGCGGTGGAGCACGTGCTGGTCTCCGCGGGCGCGGCGAGGGCGCGGATGGCGTGGGGGCGCGCCGACACCCTCGCACGCGAGGCCGCCGAGCTCGCGCGCAGGCTGCGGCTGCCGGCGCTGCTGGGGACGGCGCTGAACGAGTCGGCGGCGGCGCGCATCCACGCGGGGCTGCTGGACGACGCGGAGACCGCCGCCCGCAACGCGCTCGCCGGCGACGCGGCGGAGCACGGGCGCGCGGAGGTGAACCTGGGGATCGTGGCCGCCCTTCGCGGCGACACGGACGAGGCGCTGGCCCGCTTCGCTGCCGCTGAGGCCGCGGCGCACGGCGACGAGTGGACGCTGCTGCTGGTGCAGGCGAACCGCGCGGTCGCGCAGGTGGCGCGGAACGAGCTGGCGGCGGCGCAGGAATCGGCGGAGGCGGCGCTGAAGACCGGGCGGCGGGCGCGCGACGACCATCGCGCCGCGCTGGGCGGGCTCGCGCTGGCCTGCGTGCACCACGCGCGCGGGGTGCGCAACGAAGCACGCACGCGCCTGGCCGAGGCGGTGCGCGCCTTCACGCGCGCCGGCGACCGGCTGCGCATGGTGCAGTGCCACTACATGCTGGGGGAGATCGCGTACGAGGCGGAGGACCCCATCCGCGCCGGATCGCACTACCGGGACGGGCTTGCGGTGGCCCGCGAGGCCGGCGCCGCCGAGCTGGTGGAGCTGCTCAGCCTGCGCTTCGAGCACCGCTGAGGCGGGGCGCGCGGCGCCGGGCAGCCAGGCGGGCGTAAACGTACCCGTTCACCGCCAGCACCAGCACGCCCAGCACCATCTGCGTGCCGCGCGTAAGTCCCTGCGGGTAGAGGATGTGGAGGATGTAGCGGTCCACGAAGCCGACCCGGTACGCATCGCCCCCGCCCAGCAGCCGCAGGTGGTTCTCCAGGTAGGTCAGCGGGCAGATCCACCCGCCGAACTCGATGGCGGCACCCCACACCGCGGCCGGGACGTGCGCCCACGCCAGCTTCGGCCTGCGCAGCACGAGCACCCCGCCCAGCGCCACGAAGAGCACGAAGGCGAGGTGCCCCAGGACGACGGCATCCGCGAGGGCGCGGTAGATGGCGGGAGAGATCATCGCATCGACGGGCAGAGGGTTCCGCTCCGTGTACACCGCTGCCCGCGATCTGAGCCGGTTGGGCTCACGCTCTCGATGTTCTCAGTCCGTCCGCCCCCGAGTTCCGCCCCGCCATCGCGTGGTCCACGCTGTAGCTCCCGCCGCCGCGCGCGGAGAAGTAGAGGAAGATGAAGCAGAAGAGGACCGCCGGCTCGCCCCCATTCAGGATGGGGAACGGGCTGTTCGGCGCGTGGGCCTATAAGTACGCCACCGCCATCTGGCCGGCCAGGATGAAGGCCACGGGGCGCGTAATGAGCCCCAGCACCATCAGCATCCCGCCAAAGAACTCCAGCACCCCCGCCACACCCATCTGCGAGAGCAGCTCGACCGTGCCCGGAGGCGCATCGGGCGCCTTGAGCCAGCCGAACAGCTCCTGCGCTCCGTGCTGCAAGAACATCAGCCCCGCCACGACGCGCAGCAGCGCGAGCGTCAGTTCCTCGAAGCGGTGCATGAAAAGGGTCGCATCGGGACCTCCCGTTCGTGTGGATCGCCGGAAAGCCCGCCCCCCGCCGCAACCTGCACGCCAGCTACACGTCGAACGCAAAGGTCCGCCGCATGGCGAGCGCCGTGACGGCGTCCGGCGTGAGGCGGAAGAGCGCGTCGCGGAGGCGCACCGCGGCCGGGCGCTCCCACTGCGCCACCTGCCCGTACTGAAGTGACTGCCGAACGATCCCCGCCACGCGTCGGAAGCGGCGCCGCTCGAAGTCGCGCAGGGCGTGCGGGATCTCAGGATTGCGCACGAGGGCGTCGGCGAGCACCGCGCCGTCCTCGATCGCCATGCACCCGCCCTGCCCCATGTTGGGCGTCGTGGGGTGCGCCGCGTCGCCCAGCAGCGTCACCCGCCCGCGGCTCCACCCGCGCACCGGCGTACGGTCGTAGCTGTCGTTCTTGAGGATGGCCTCCGCGGGCGTCGCCTCCAGCAGCTGCGGGATCGGCGCGTGCCATCCGCCAAAGAGGCGGAGGAGCTTCGCCTTCGCGCCCGCGTCGCCATCGTCCGTCCCCTCCGGCTCGTTGGCCGTCGCCCACCACGCCACGCGCCCCTCGCCGATCGGCACGATCCCGAAGCGCAGCCCGGCTCCCAGCGATTCAGTCAGCTCTCCGGCGCCGGGGAAGGCGCCTTCGGCCACGCCGCGCCAGACCGGGTAGCCGCGGTACACCGGCTCGCCGTCGCCCAGCAGCCGGCGGCGCACGGCGGAGCGCAGCCCGTCCGCGCCCACCAGCGCCGCGCCCTCCACCTCGCCGAGGCCGGCGAAGCGCACCCGCACGTGGTCGCCCTCGTCGGTGAAGTCCTCCGCGGTCGCGCCGGTGGTCACCGCCCACGGGGGGAGCGCATCGGCGAGGGCGGAGTGGAGTGCGGCGCGGTGGATCAGCACGCTGGGCGCATCCTGCCCGCCGAACCTCATTCGCAGCAGCACGCGCCCATTCCGAGAGCGGATGGCGCCGTGCTGGAAGACGAAGCCGCGCCGCACCACGTCGTTCAGCACCCCCCAGCGGCGGAGCTGCCGCGTGGCGTTGGGCCACAGGCTGATGCCGGCGCCCACCTCGCGCAGCTCGGGCGCCCTCTCGAACACCTGCGCCTCGAACCCGGCCCTCCGCAACGCGATCGCCGCCGACAGCCCCCCGATCCCGCCGCCCGCGATGATGATGGGTCTCGTCTCGTCGGTCATGCCCACCAATCTATCCCGTCTCATGAAGCGGCGGCGTAGGGAAAGCTCTGCGCCCCGTGTCGGGCACCGGCTGAAACTGCGCTTCACACAGAGACACAGAGGAAACAGCAAGAACAACCGAAGCTTTTCCTCTGCGTCTTTCCGTTTCCCTCTGCGTCTCTGTGTGAAATGCAGTTCCCATCTATGGCCGCAAGTTGAACCTCACGTAGTAGAACGCCCCGTTGAATCCGAACGGCGAGACCCCGTTGTACGGAAAGATCCCCGCATTGGAGTTGTCCTGCGCCCCAGTGGCCCGCTCGGCGTCTGTGCGCTGGAAGTTCTCCTCGGGGTACACGTCGAACAGGTTGTTGGCGCCCACCGCCAGCGTAAGGCCGTTGCGGAAGCGGTACGACACGTCCAGGTCGGTGATCCACTCCGCGTCGAACGTCTGGTCCAGCGTGCGCAGCGCGGCGGCGCCCGTCGCCGTGTCCGGGTCGATGGCTCCGAAGACGGAGACCTCGCCGAAGCGGCGGTTGTTGAAGTTTACGCCGAGCCGGTCGCGCGTGTAGTTCAGGCTCAGGTTGACGCTGTTGCGCGGCTGGCCGTACTCGATGCGCCCGCGCTCCACCCGCCCAAAGAGCGTCTCCTCGAAGCCCGCCAGCGCCGCGGGCGTCTTCACCACCTTTGTGAGCACCTCCGTCTCGGTAAAGTTGGCGCCCGCCACCACGCGCAGCTGGTTGATGCGCCCGAAGCGATACGCGTACTGCCCCACCACGTCGATGCCGCGCGTGCGCGTGTCGATGGCGTTGGTGAAGAAGCGCCCGCCCGTTACCCCCGCGAAGCCGGCGTCGCGGAAGAGCTGCTGCACGCGCGCGCCCGTGAAGTTCTCGGAGAAGACGATGCGGTCGTCGATGTCGATCTGGTACGCATCCACCGTAACCGACAGGTCGCGGCTGGGCGTGACGGCAAGGCCCAGGCTGTAGTTGACCGACTCCTCCGGCCGCAGCGGCTCCGCGCCCAGCACCTTTGCCTCGCCGCTCTCCACCGGGAAGGTGCGGATGTCAAAGGGCACGCCGCCGATGAAGTTGGTGGCCGTGCTGGAGAAGTACTGCTGCTGCAGCGAGGGAGCACGGAAGCCCGTGCCCACCGACCCGCGGATGGCGAACCCTTCCACCGGCTCGACCCGCGCCGCCACGCGCCCGTCCAGCGTGGAGCCGAAGTCGGTGAAGTTCTCCGCGCGCGCCGCGAACGTCACCAGCAGCGCCTGAACGGGCGTCACCTCCACGTCCACGTATCCCGCCACGCTGCTGCGCGAGACGTCCTTGGCGTCCGACGGGCGGAAGCCGGGGAACACCTGCGCGCCCACCGCCGCGATGGAGCCGGCGCTGGGCCCGTCCAGCACCCGCACCCCGCCGTTCACGTACGAGGCCGTGTCGCCCGCCTCGATCCCGTAGCCGTCGCGCCGGTACTCCGCGCCGAAGGCCACGCTCACCGGCTCCGGAAAGCTCCCCGCCGCGAAGCTCCTCACCAGGTCCAGGTTGGCGGTCATCTGGTTGAAGTTGAGCACTCCCGCGTGGAACGAGGTGGGGCTCGCGGTGCCCATCGACACGTTGTTGGAGTTCTCCACCCCGTAGTCGAACGAGTTGCTCCCGTACACCCCGCTCAGGTCGTAGCGGAAGCCCGCCACCGTCCCCCGCACCCCCGCCGCGGCGGATGCGTCCAGGATGTCCGAGGTGATCATCGGAAGGAAGCCGTCGGGGTGGATCGCCCGCACCGTGCGCACGTCGTTGGCGCGGCGAAAGAAGCCCGCCGCCTCCCCCTCGCGCCGCGTCACGCCGCCGAACGCGTACAGCTCGGCCGTGCCCGCGCGGATCGGCACCACGCCGTTCAGGAAGGCGCCGTAGTCGCGCGTGTCGGCGTCGCCCTGGCGATGGTTGAGGCGGTTGACGGTGGCCTCGCGGGGGTCTCCGGCGAAGTACTGCGGGCGCAGGTCCTCGCGGCTGCGGTTGGTGAAGCCACGGTCGCGGAACTCGGCGCCCAGCATCAGCGACCCTCCGGCGACCTCCAACCCCGCGTTGCCGCCCACCTGCACAACCTGCCCGTCGCCCTCGGTGGTGCGGCCCACGCTGGACATCAGCTCGCGCTCGGCGCCGCTCTTGAGGACGATGTTGATCACCCCCGCGATGGCGTCCGAGCCGTACTGCGCCGCCGCGCCCTCGCGCAGGATCTCGATGCGCTCGATGACGCTTGCCGGGATGGCGTTCAGGTCCACCGAGGTGCTGCCGCGCCCCACGGTGCCGTTGACGTTCACCAGCGCCGTGGCGTGGCGCCGCTTTCCGTTCACCAGCACCAGCGCCTGATCCGGCGCCAAGCCGCGCAGCGTGGCGGGGCGGATGTGGTCCGTGCCGTCCGCGATGGTGGCGCGCGGGAAGTTGACGCTGGGCGCGAGCCGCTGGATGATCTGGCTCGTCTCGGTGAGCCCCGTCGCCTCGATGTCGGCGGCGGTCACCACGTCCACCGGCACCGGCGTCTCCGTCGCCACGCGGTCCGGCCGCCGCGTGCCGACCGCGACGATCCCCTCCAGCGCCGTCGCGGCGGTGGCGAGTCGCACGTCGCGCGTGGCCGTCTCCCCCGCCGCGATCGTCACCGGCACGCGCGCGGTGGCGTAGCCCACGCGGCTCACCACGAGCTGGTACGACCCGGAGGCGAGCAGGAGCCGGTACGTCCCCTCGGCGCGCGTCACCGTCCCCGCCTGCGCGCCCGCGACGCGCACGGCCACTCCGCCGAGCGGAGCGCCGCTGGCCGAGTCGGTCACCGTTCCGGCGACGGTGCCCCGCTGGGCGTGGGCCGCGCCGGCCGTGGCCATGGCGCAGGCAATGGCGGAAAGGGTCATGCGCACGATGCGCGCGGATGTGGAGGATGTCACGGCGGTATCCCGGGTAGCAAGCGGTGCGATGGGTGGAAGTCCACTCCTCGCAGTGTAGGGCGCCGCCCGCGCGCGCGCAAAGGTTTTCTGCACCTCGCGCCCCAAAATGCGCGGGGTTTCCGGACGCACGAAAGCCCCTCCCCCGCGCCGGCGGAGGAGGGGCCCTGTTTCTCGCGATCCGCGGTCAGCGGCCGGAGCTGAGGCGGTTGTGGCGGATGTCGCTGCGCCCGGCGGCCACCCCGGTCCCCACGCTCACGCCGAAGGCGAGCGCCGTGCCGAAGCCCACGATCGGGACGATGGCAGTCACCAGCATCCCCACGACCAGCGCCGCGATCCCCGCGACGACGGGCACCCCGCTGCCATGGACCTTGTCCACGAAGCGCAGGCGGTTGCGGACGAAGCGGCGGGACTGCGTGTATCCGAAGATGGCGGCCGCGGATGCGGCGACCAGCGCGATGAGTCCGAACATGGAGGTTCTCCGGTTTGCGGGGCGTGCGGGTGTGTTCCCGGAAATGGGGTACGCACCACCCGCGCCGCGGGTTTCACCGTTGCCCCACAACGGGGTCCGGTGCCATTTTCCGAGCGAAGCGCCGCCCGGTGCATCACCCGGTACGCCCCCGCTCCCCTGACCTGCCATGACCACGCAACGCAGCCGGTCCCTTGCCGCCGCCCTGGCGCTGCTCTCCGCGGCGTGCGGCGGCGAAGCGGGGGGGAAGAAGAACGACGCGCAAGCTCTCGGCCAGCCCGCCGAGCTCCCGTCGCCCGCGCCGGAGGGGAGCACGGCGCCCAACCTGGTCACCGATGCCGAAGGCCGTGTTTATCTCTCGTGGACGGAGCCGCGGCCGGACTCCGCGCATGCCCTGCGCTTCGCCGTGCTGGAGAGCGGTCGGTGGTCCGCGCCGCGCACCGTGGCCGAGGGGCGCGGGTGGTTCGTCAACTGGGCGGACTTCCCCTCGCTCCTCCCGCTGAAGGGCGGCGCGATGGCCGCGCACTGGCTGCAGCGGAGCGGAAAGGAGAAGTACGCCTACGAGGTGCGCGTGGCCCGCTCCGCCGATGGCGGCCAGAGCTGGGGCCCCTCCGTCGTCCCGCATCGTGACGGGACGCCCACGGAGCACGGCTTCGTCTCGATGTGGGCCGCGCAGGGCGACTCGGTGGGCGTGGCGTGGCTGGATGGCCGCAAGTACGCCGGCCGCGAGGAGGGCGACGCCGCCGCCGAAATGGCGATCATGACCACACGCATCGGCGCGGATGGCGGGGCCGCGCCCGAGAGCCCGCTGGACGAGCGCACCTGCGACTGCTGCCAGACCGCCATGGCCGTCACCAGCGACGGCCCGCTGGTGGCGTACCGCGACCGCACCACCGACGAGATCCGCGACATCTACTTCACGCGCCTGGCCGGCGGTCGCTGGACGGCGCCCCGCCCCGTGCACCCGGACGGCTGGAAGATCCCCGCCTGTCCCGTGAACGGCCCCGCCCTCTCCGCCGATGGGCGCCGCGTCGCCATCGCCTGGTTCACCGCCGCCCGCGACACGCCGCGCGTGCACGTCGCCTTCTCCGAGGACGCGGGCGCCAACTGGAGTGCCCCCCTGCGCGTGGACGGCGGCACCCCCGCCGGCCACGCGGACGTCAAGCTCGTGGACGGCGGCGCCCTCGTGAGCTGGATCGAGCGCTCCGCGGCCGGCCCCGCCGAGGTGCGCGTGCGGCGCGTGGCCCGCGACGGCGCGCTGGGCGAGCCGCGAACGCTGGGCGGCGTGCCGGAGCGCTCGGTGCCGCGCATGGCAGTCGGCGGCAACTCCGTCGTCTTCGCCTGGACGGCGCCCGGCAAGCCGTCGCGCGTGCAGACCGCGCGCATGGAGCTGGGGCGGTGAGGGCCCTCACCCCCGCTCGTTCCTCGCTGCCCCCTCTCCCGATAACAGGAGAGGGCTGCGCCCTCACGTTATCGGGAGAGGGGGCGGAACCGCTGCGGCCCTGTCGTTCGCCGTTCCGCGCTTCTCGTTTCGCTGCCGTCGTCGTCGCCACGCTCCTCGCCCTCGCCGCCTGCGACGTCCCGCGCGGCGGGCCCCCGGCGGTGGGGAAGCCGGCGCCGGAGTTCGAGTCCGTGGCGCTGGAGGGGGGGAAGCCGGTGTCGCTCAGCGAATTGCGCGGGAAGCCGGTGCTGCTGAACGTGTGGGCCACCTGGTGCCACCCCTGCCGCGAGGAGATCCCCGCGCTCCAAAAGATCCACCAGGCGCGCCCGGGGCTGGCGGTGATCGGCGTCAGTGTCGACGATCCGGGGCAGGAGGAGGAGATCCGCGCCTTTCTGCGCGGCTTCGGCGCGCGCTACGCCATCTGGCTGGACCCGGAACAGCGCGTCTCGTCCACCTTTGCCACTGTCGGCGTTCCGACCACCTTTCTCATCGGAGCGGACGGCACCATCCTGTGGAAGCACGTCGGCCCCGTGCGCGCCGACGATCCCGCGCTCAACCGCGCGCTGGACAGGGAGCTCGGCGGCTGATGCGCATCATCGAAGACGCCGAGGGCCGCAGCTGGGACGTGATGGTGGGGCGCGGGTCGTGGGGGTCGCTCGTCCTCCTCTTCTCGCTGCGCGGCGACACCGAGAACCGCACCGCCGACATCGCCTCTGAGACCGTCCGCCAGGCCGAGCAGGAACTCTCCGCCCTCTCCGACGACGAGGTGCGCGCGCGCCTCGCGGACTCGAAGCCCTGGGAGTAGCCGTTCTACATCCCCGGCTCGTTCTCCGGCGCGGGAAAGGCGATGAGGGCCACGGCGAGCACCAGGAGGCCGGGGAGCGACCACACCAGCGCGTTGCCGATGAAGTACGAGACCACGGCCAGCATCCCCGCGCTCTCGCCCAGCGCCCATCCGATGATGCTGAAGGTGCACCGCTGGGAACGCGTGGAGAGCGCCTCCATCCTGCTGCGGAAGAAGAAGATCGGAACGAGCATGGCCACCGCGAACACCGCCGCGATGTACCCGATCTGGATGGGCGGCTCGGGCGGAGGCTGGCGCACCTGCGTGCTCACCACCGCGAACACCGCCACGCCCATCGCCATGGCGGCGCGGATGATCTGCATCGTGACCGCGGGCGGGCCGTGGATGCTCCCGGAGGAGTCGAAATCGCCCATGGAAATGCCGTGGCGGGAGGGGTTGCGCCGGGTGGATGGCGCGGGCGGGGGGTCGCAATACATGCCAGGTGCCCCTGAGTATAACCGAGAAATCCAGCCCCGCGTAGGTTTCGATTGATACCCGGGAGTGCTTCGATCAGCCGCACTCTCGTTTACCCGATTAGGCGCCCCGTGCGGGCGCGCTGCCGATCGCCTTCGTGGGTGGATCGTGACGCGCTCGATGTCCGGGCGGGATGGTCCGGCGGGGGGCGCGGGGGTAGCTTGGCGGTACGGCGGCCGCTGTGGAGCCTGCCGGGAGACCCAAGCCACTTGAAGTCCGCATGAAGCTCAAAAGAATCGCATCGCTGGCCGCCGCCGGGTGGCTGGCCACCGTGCCCGCCGCGGCGCAGCAGCAGCCCGCCGCCCCCGCGCGCCGCCCGACGCTGGTGGTGCTCATCACCGTTGACCAGCTCCGCCCCGATTACTTCACGCGCTGGCCGGGACAGCTCACCGGCGGGCTGGCGCGTCTGTACGACGGGGGCGCCGTCTTCACCCGGGCGTACCAGGACCACGCCGTCACCGAGACGGCGCCGGGGCACGCAAGCACGCTTTCGGGGCGCTTCCCGCGGAGCACCGGGATCGTGCAGAACGTGGCCGGCGTGGGCGACCCGCAGGCGCCGCTCCTGGCCGGGAGCACCATGGCGGGCGCGTCGCCCTTTCGCTTCCGCGGGAGCACGCTGACCGACTGGCTGCGCTTCAAAGACCCACGCACGCGCGCCCTCTCGGTGTCGCGGAAGGACCGCGGGGCGATCCTTCCGCTGGGACGCGCGCAGCAGCAGGTCTACTGGTGGGGCTACAACGGCGCCTTCACCACCAGCACCTGGTACGCAGACACGCTTCCCACCTGGGTGCGGCGCTACAACGCATCTCGGCCGGTGCAGCGGTTTGCGGGTAAGGCGTGGACGCCGCTCCTCCCCGCATCGTCGTACACGGAGCGGGACAGCGTTCCCGCGGAGAACGGCGGGCGCGACTACACCTTTCCGCACGTCCTTTCCGCGAATCCGGACACGGCGGGGCGCACCATCGTCGAGTTTCCCTGGATGGATGATCTCACGATGGAGCTGGCGCTGGCCGGCCTGCGCGAGCTGAAGCTGGGGCAGGGGCCGCAGACCGACGTCTTCGCGGTGTCGTTCTCCACGACGGACGCGGTGGGGCATCGCTACGGCCCGGACTCGCGCGAGATCCACGACCAGGTGGTGCGGCTGGACCGGATGCTGGGGGTGTTCCTCGACTCGCTGTACGCCGGCCGCGATCCGGCGAGCGTGGTGATCGCGCTGACCGCGGACCACGGCGTGGCGTCCATCCCCAAGGTGCGCCACCCCGCCGACGCCACGCGCTACCACGCGAACCTCGGCGCCTTCACCCGCTGGCTGGGCGCCGAGGCGCGGCGGATGGGTGTGGACAGCGCCGCCTTCCATTTCGACGACGGGATGGTGGCGTACGACCCCGACGCCTTCCTCCGCGCCGGGCGCGACCCGGCCGCGCTGCTCCCGGAGGCGATGACGCGCTTCGTGGCGTGGGCGCGCCGGCAGCCGGGGGTGATGCACGCCAGACTCGTGAAGGACCTCCCGCGCGACTCGGCAACCAACCCGGTGTCGCGCCGGTGGGTGCACATGCTTCCACCCGACCTTCCCGTGGCCGCCGTCGTCACGCTGCTGCCGGAGCACGTGTGGGGGATCGCGACGTTCGCGCAGCACGGCACGCCGCACGACTACGACGCGCACGTGCCGGTGATCTTTTACGGAGCCATGATCCGCCCCGGAAAGTACGATCGCTTCGCCCGCGTGGTGGACATCGCGCCGACGCTGGCGCGCATCGTGGGCGTGCGGCCGACGGAGGCGCTGGATGGGCGGGTGCTGGTGGAGGCGCTGAGGTAGGGGAATGGGGAATGGGGAATGGGGAATGGGGAATGGCCGGTGCGTGTGGGGCGGCGGTTGAAATAAATCCCCGGCTGGAACTACGGGAAGGCGGCTGAAGCCGGCTCGCGAAACGCGGCATTCGGAATCGCACCAATGCCGTACAGGGGCAGGCGTGCGGGCGCCATCCTCCACGCTTGCGCCATCTCCGCGCGCCGGCCTAGCTTCGGCGGGAGCGGCGGCCCATTCCCCATTCCCCAATCCCCATTCCCCATGAAGCCCCAGCGCCACGCAGCCATCCTGGAGCTGGTCCGCGACCGCCGCGTTTCGTCGCAGGAGGTCCTTCGCGACTTCCTGGCGGAGCGAGGCTTCGAGGTGGCGCAGGCCACCCTGTCGCGCGACATCCGCGAGCTGGGGCTGGTCAAGGTGCCCGACGAGAACGGCGGCTCCACCTACACCCTCCCGCCCGGCGTCACCGACCCCACCCCGACCCTCGCCCGCCTCCTCCCATCGCTCTACCTGGGATCGGACGGCGTGGGGAACCTCCTCGTGGTCAAGACGATGGTCGGCGGCGCGCAACCCATTGCGGTGGGGATCGACTGGGAGGAGTGGCCCGAGGTCCTCGGCACCGTCGCCGGCGACGACACCATCCTCGTCATACTCCGCGACGCCGCGCACCTCGACGCCATCGTACGCCGCATCGAAGAAATCGCCGGCGTCTAGCGGGAGAGCCGCGCACGCACACGAGCCCGCAGCGGTCACGGATCTCCGAGCCCGAGTCCGCGCAGGCGGACTTTGTGCTGTTGTTGCAGCGAGTTCACTCGCCCCCCTAACCAACACCGCCGTGAAGCCGTCCGCCGCCATCGCCGCACTCCTCCTGGCCGCCGCCCCCGCCGCGGCGCAGGAGCACGCGCATGCGCCGGACTCCGCGGCGGTGCGGCTCAGCGTGAGCGCGCAGGCGATTCCGCTGGTCACGCACACGGCGCCCGCGCTCAACGGCGAGTCGAGCACCGAGGCACAGGTGACGCAGCCGATGGTGATGGCGCACGCAACCGCGTGGGGCGGGCGGGCGGCGCTGGTGGCCAGCATCAACTTGGAGGCGCTGACCCTGGCGGACGGCGAACCCAACCCGGGGATCTGGGGCGAGGGGTTCATCGACCGCCGCCACCCGCACACTGTCCTGCACGAGGCGGTCGCGACGTTCTCTCCCCTGGGCGGTCCGCACGCGCGTGGCGAGCTGTCGGTGAGCGCGGGGCGGGGATTCGTTCCCTTTGGCAGCGACGACCCGATGGCGCGCCCCTTCGTCAAGTTTCCCGCCAACCACCACCTGGCGCAGGTGCTGGAGCGGCTGATGACGATAATGGCGGTGCGGCGCGGCCCGCTGGCGCTGGAGGGGGCGCTCTTCGCCGGGAACGAGCCCCTCGGCACGGGCGACCTGGGCGACCCCGGCCGCTTCGGCGACTCGTGGGCGCTGCGCGCCACACTGGCTCCGCGCCGCGGCTGGGAAGCATCCGGCGGCTATGCCCGGATCAACTCGCCGGAGGAGCCGCGCGGCGTGGGCCTCGATCACGACAAGGTCGCCGCCTCCCTCCGCTACGAGGCGGGCCGGGGGGCGGCGTCCCGCGACTACGCGCTGGTGGAGTGGGCGCGCACCGACCAGATGAACGGCTCCCTTCGCTCCTTTCGCCTCTCGTCCGTGCTGGCGGAGGGCGCGGTCCGGCGCCGCGGCATCGAAATGGCGCTGCGCCTGGAGCGGACCGAGCGCCCGGAAGAGGAGCGGCTGGCGGACCCCTTTCGCACGCCGTCGCCGCACGCCGACGTGTCGCTGCAGGGGATCACGCGCTGGACGATCGCAACGCTGCACCTGAGCCACGGGGCCGGCTCGCTCGCCGGCATCAGGATGCGCCCGTTCGTCGAAGCCGCGCGCCTGGCCGCCGAGCCGCTCCGCACCGCCAGCGTCTTCGTGCCGCGCGAGTTCTACGGCGCGGACCGCATGTGGACGGTGGCCGCCGGTGCCCGCATCGAGATCGGCGGCGCGCACCCCCGCATGGGCCGCTACGGCGCCGCGGCACGCGGACACTGAACGCACTCACGCGTCAACGCACTCACACACATTCCTTCATCCTCCTCATCCATGAAACGCACCGTCCTCCTCCTCGCCCTCGCCGCAATCGCTGCCGCGTGCGACAACAATCCGGCCGATCCGGATCCGGACCTGAAGCCCGATCCCAACTGCGCGCAGATCACCGCGCCCGCGGTGCTGGGGCTGGGGTGCGTGCCCGAGCGCTACACCGCCGAGGTCGCCGTCAACGGGCGCTGGGCGTACACCACCACCTGGGGGCAGCGTGGCCCGAACCGCACCCAGGGCGACGCCATCAAGGTGTGGGACGTGTCCGGCAACGTCCCCGCGCCGGCCGATTCGGTGATCGTGGACAATGCCCTCATCACCGGCGACGTCCAGGTCACCGACGACGGCAAGCTCCTGGTGGTCGCCACCGAGCGGCGCCCGGGCCGCATCATCGTCTTCGACCTGGCGAACCCGGCCCGTCCGCGTGAGCTCTCGCGCTTCACCTCCACCAACACCGACCCCGGCGTGCACACCGCCGAGATCGCGAGGGTGAACGGGAAGCTGTACGGCTTTCTCTCGGTCGATCCCGGGGCCAGCGCCCCGGCGCGCCTGGTGGTGGTGGACCTGAGCAACCCGGCCGCCCCTCGCGAAGTCCTTTCACGCGTGATGGGCGACCCCTTCATCCACGACGTCTTCGTGCGCGACGGCATCCTCTTTACCGCGCTGTGGAACGCCGGGATGACGATCTGGGACATCGGCGGCGGCGGGCGCGGCGGCTCGCCGGAGAACCCGGTGGAGCTGGGAAACGTGAGGACGGTGGGCGGCGCGGTGCACAACATCTGGTGGCTGCACACGGGCGGCTCCAAGCGCTTCGCCATCGTCGGCGAGGAGCAGGCGGGGATCATCGGCAGCACGTCCGCCGGCGACATCCACGTGGTGGACGTGAGCGACTTCACGAGGCCGCGCGAGGTGGCCTTCTACAACGTCCCCGGCGCCGGCACCCACAACTTCTCGGTCGACGAGGCGAGCGGCACGCTCTACGCCGCCTACTACAACGGTGGGGTGCGCGCCCTGAACGTCGCGGGCGACCTCTCCGCCTGCGACGCCTCCGCCCGCGCCGCAGACGGGCGCTGCGACCTGCGCAAGGCGGTGCGCGAGGTGGGCCGTGCGCTGGACGTCCCGACCGGCGGCCGCAACTTCTTCATCTGGGGCGTGCAGCACGTCGGCGCCCACGTCTATGCCTCCGACATGCTCAACGGCCTCTGGAAGCTGGACGCCGCCGCGATCCGGCGGTGAGAATCCAGCGATCACCCGGAGTTCGGCGGCTCATGTGCGGCGATACGACCGACAAGGCGAACGAAGTCATCCGCATCCCGGTTGTAAACCGCTGGAAACCGATCGAGGTGCAGCAACGTTCGCTGCACCTCCGGGCTGATCCAACCGATCGCTCCAGTTGCACTTGTATGCAGGGGGTTGAGCTTGAGGTGCCAGACCGGCCGGTGATGGAAGACTAAGTTGCGGAGGCGCGTCAGTTCCGAAAGAACTGAGTACACGTGCTGACGTGTGCGGAGCCGGCGCGGCAGATGCGGGAACACCGCCTTCAGATGCCGGGGCCAGAACGCGGTGGGCTTTCCGTCAGCAGGGTTGTACGAGGATCGTGGACTGATCTCGTATACGCGCGTGAATAGCCCGGTCCAGAAACCGAGGGAGAGCCCTTCTACCACCTGGTCGGAAGACGGCGCTTTTCTCTCCTGAACGAATGCACGGGCTTTGGTGCGCCCGATCTCTTCGCGATCACCCGGGGCGAGCACGCCGGGGTCCGCGTCCAGCCATGATCCCGTGCTCGGCAGCTCCCCGGCGTGAAGGGCCCGGCGTCGCGGCGGAGTGGCGGGGAAGGCCGAGCCCATCACCTCGTCCACCCGGTTTCGCAGCGTGATTTCCAGGACATGCAGCACCGGATAGAGCGACTCACAAAGGGCGAGGTTTCGAAAGTACCGTGCGAGCACCACCGTCTCCGATTCGTCTCGAGAAGCGCGAAAGGCGTGTCGGAGCCTCGTCGGTGAGAGCGCGGTGGTAATTGCGGTCAGGTAGGCCGCTTGTGCAGATTCGGGGTTCATGATATTTTGCTTGCGCCTCGGGAGATCCTCTCCCGGCCTCCGCGAGGGGAGCCGGTGATGGTTCCGAGGGATGTGGGCCCCGGCAGAGCACGCTCTGCCGGGGCTTCTCGTTTGTGCGTCGGGGGACATGATCCGCGCCGTCGGCCGGCCCCGCAATGACCGGGCGGGCTTCGCCACGAAACTGGTTGGAGCGCTGGCGCAAAGTCATCGCGGGCGCAACTTTATGGCCTGGCGCACTCGTGTCCCCGCCGGTCCGCAGGAACCTACACCACCGCCGAGATGAGCTCCGCAACCGCGTCGCAAACCCCGCCGTCCGACGCACTCGCCATCCGCTGCCGCGGCCTGCACAAGAGGTTCGGCGACACGGTGGCGGTGAAGGCGCTGGACCTGGACGTGCGCCAGGGCGAGTGCCTGGGGCTGCTGGGGCCGAACGGGGCGGGGAAGACCACCACCATCGAGATCCTGGAAGGGCTGCAGGAGCGCGACGGCGGCGAGGTGGAGATCCTGGGGATGGCGTGGGAGCGCGAGCCGCAGCGCATCCGCGAGCGGCTGGGGGTGCAGCTGCAGGAGAGCGAGTTTCCCGACCGCGCCACGGCCGAGGAGATCCCACTTCGGCAGCCTGGAGCACATGGACGAGGAATTCGCGCCGACTTGATGGCTATCCATGAGTGCCATGGGAGCACAGCGACCGGGCGTTGTTCGGCGCCGAAGACATGCCGAAGATTCCGTTGACCATTTACACTCAGCTTCGTAGCTTGCGTGCAGCGCATTCGGTGCTGAACCCATAGATGACACCTTTACTCCCGCCGAAGCAGCCATGCCCACTTCCGCTGATGTCGTGAAAGGAGTTCTCGACCGCGAGATTGGTTCGGTCGAAGACGACGCGTTCGGGCATCACCACTTCGCGAGCGCGCTCTCCGGATACGTGGAAGGGGGATACTCACCGCCATATAGCATCGGGCTGCTCGGCAAGTGGGGCACTGGCAAGAGCACCATCAAGCGGCTCTACCTCACCGGTCTCGAAAACGATGCACACCTGCCGGTGGGGGGGACGCGGAGGAACGAACGGATCCGGCCGATCACCTTCAATGCATGGCGTCACGGCGGCGACGATATCAAGCGGGCTTTGCTCCGACACGTATACCTGGAGCTCGGCGGTTCCGAGGAGGACCTGTACGATCATCTCTTCCGTTCGAAGACGCGTACATCTCTCGAAAAGCGTACCGCGTACGATTTCTTCATGGACGTGTGGGATCGGTATGCGGTCGGTCCCGCTCAGATCGCCGCCATCTTCCTCGTTGTCATCGGAGCGTTGTTCGCGCTCAATTCGTTAGGCTTCTTCCCCGATGCAAATCTTAAGGCTCTCGCCGCCATTGTTGCAGTCGTATCAATCCCCGTTCTCGCGAAGATACTCTTCGATCCACGTCGGGAGCCCGTTCGGAGGTACACGAACGTCACGCGCGTGGAAGCGCCGCGGGCATCCGCAGAGCAGTACGAGGATGTACTCCGGGAGCAGCTCCGTCATTATAAAGAGGGACCTGGTAAAAAGGTCGAACGCTTGGTGATTTTTGTGGACGATCTGGACCGGCTGTCTGCGGAGGAAATGGTTAGCGGGCTGGATGCGGTGCGTTGCTTTATGGAGATACCTACCGACCTTCTTCCAAAAGGATTCGGAATAGTCTTTGTGATCTCCTGCGATGAGGAACGGATCGCGGAGGCACTGGGCAGGAGAAAACGCTCCGACAGCAAGGATCTGCCTGGCGCAATCTTCAACCGTTCCGATGCGCGAAGGTATCTCGATCGCATTTTTCAGTTCCGCTTGGAAATCCCGCAGTTCGCGAAGCAGGACATGCGCTCGTACGGCCTCTCGCTCTTCCGTACGCACCTGAGTGACCTTGCGACCAAGTTGGAGCAACGCGGCGTCCACCTTGAGGACGTTATTGCGAGATTGGTGCACATGGGAGTTGGAAGCCCCCGGAACGCGCTCCAATTGCTGAATGCATACGCGCAGTCGTGGTGGGTTGCGGAGCGGCGCGAACGTGATGGAGCTGGGACCGACATCCTCGGTGGCTTGGAGGGCGGCGTCGTAACCGGGAATCCAATCGCACTCGCGGCTATCTGTGCCCTACGTGTGGACTTCCCCGATTTTTACGATGGTCTGGAGCGGGAGCCTCGCTTGATCACCGGATTCACTCAGGTGTTCATCCACGCGCAATCGATTCAGGATCAGCCGGAGACGGTGCGGGAGCTTCTGGCATCGTACGCTGAAACCGGGGGCGAAGCTGGGCACTTGGTGGTGCGGGCAGAACATCGGGCGCTACGGCAGTTCCTCTCAAGTCTAGTCGGACTTCAATGGCCTAACACGATCCGTCCCCTTCTGTCACTTTCGCAGGATCCGATCGCCCGTCGCTACGGCGACGATGCGCCTCGGATCTACGAAGCGTTCGTGTCTGGTGATCCTGCGGGTGTGCTGGAGGCGCTCGGGCTTGCTCATGACCGGCGCTCACTGGATGCAAAGGCGGTTCGTCTAATTCGTGACTTCGTAGAGGAACTGCATCGCGAGTCCAGGGTGGCGCAGGAGAACGCATACGCGACCCTCGCCGAACTCGCGGAGCGTTTACCGTCCGAAGAAGCCAGACTGCTGCTCACACCCCTGTCACGCTCACTTGAGAATTCCGATACTCTCCGTGAGCGTATTCCAGTAGCAAAGGCATCGATGGTCGCGGATGCGCTGCTGCCGGCCGACCGGCGCAGACTCACTGGCGCCTACATTCGAGATCTGCTGCTCCCCAATGGTGATTTGCAGCTGCGCGTACGAAACGGGCGAAAGCTCACGCTTGATGAGGCGGTCACTACGGTTCGGGAGGCCGTTGATTTTGCGCTCGTGACCTTTCGTCGGGACGGTCTGGAAGACGCGGATCGAGAGCACCTGTTGAACTGGCTCGAGGTTCGGCACGTCAGCGTGGATGGCCAGGGGTATGAATTCGAATTCGAGGATCTCGAGGCGTGGATTGCGTCGGCGGAAGCGCCGCTCCTCGCGGTTTGGGGTCCCACGTACACCGAGTTGCTGATACGTCATCTTAAAGCAAGTCCGGCTGCATCTTGGAAGCCTGCCTTTCAGGCTCGGGCTGAGCGCGTCTTTGCCGAAATGCTCGACGGTCCGGAGGCGTCGCAAGCCACGCTCTGGGAGCAGATGTCTTCCTTGCTCGACGTCAGAAATGCCGATGCCGTACAATACGCGTGGACCTTTACCAGGGACCGCGTTCGGCACGCCGATGATCGGGCACTCGCCTCCTGCATGATCAGTCTTGCACGGCGACTCACCCGAGAAATGAACGAACCGGAGGATTGGAGTCTCGACTGGAAGGAAGGTGCGGAGGTTCTGCTGTCCCTTGTGGGTACCCAACGGAACGTGATGGATGAGGGGTTCCTCACAGATTTTGAGGAGCTGATCCTCGTTTGGTCAGGGAACGTCTCCACCGCAATCTTCGCGGTTCGGGCGATTGATCTCGTTCCAGCACCGGTCCGTGCTCGGATCAGAGACGAGTGGGCCAACCGCGCGATGGAGTCGCTTCCGCTCCCGTGCGTGCGGTGGGTCGCTGAACATTTCGATGATCTGTCGACGGATAAAGCGACGGCGGTCAGCACCGCGCTTACCGCACTTCTGAAGCCGGGCGGAATGGATGCTGAAGAGTTCGAGCACTACAGCACGTTCATGCGCGCGCTCCCGTGGAAGCATCTGCTTGCGACACCAATTTCGAATCACGTCAGCCGAGCCCTCGCCAGGATGCATCAATCCCCCGCGACGGCGCCGCTCGCTGTCCAGGTCTTCGAAGTAGTTGCGGCTATGATGCGCAGGGATCCGGTGCCGGGGGCAGCACCCGCGCTGGAGCAAACCTTTGCCATGTTGGCCCAGAACAACCTTGGGACGGCCCTGTTCCACTCCAAGATGGTAGATGCTTGGCCCAAGACCGGGGGCGACTACGGGGATTATGACCCCGGCCGCATCTTCGATTGGGGCGTAGCGTGCGGGACGCGCGACCCCGATGTGGAGAACGTGGGGGCGCTCCTTGCATCACTCCAATCGATGGTGGAGCGCGGAGTTGTGCCGAGAGATCGTGTGCCGTCTCTGCTGGAACTTGCTGGTGCAGTTTGGCCGAACGCACGCACCGAGGCGCGCGATGTGATGTTGGCTTTCCGCGAGATCGCGTCCGCCGTGGCACTCGCATCGCTGGCGGACTCGATTGACCCTGCCGATTCGCTCGCGATGGATGATCTTCGCAGGGTCTGGGCCCACGCAGCTGCCGAGTGCTCGATTTCAACGGAGCGCGCGGTGGCGGCCTCCATTCTAGCAGAGTCAGCACGAATGGCCGGAGGATTCCCGCAAGGGGACTGGGCACTATGGCTCTGGATTGAGGTCAACGAGGATCAGGCACGACTTCTCTCCGACCTGTTGTTCGATAATGCGCTGAACGACGCGCAACGACTGCGTGTATGGGCTCAGATCACCACGCGGTCGGAGCAGCTTGGACCTGGATTCTTCGGTCGAGTCTTGGTCCCGATTTTGAGTCGGTCCGATCTCCCGAAGACCACACGCGCGGTGCTGGAGAGTGCTCCGACAATCACGGCGCTACTCCCTCGACTAGCCGACAGGAACTCGCTCGCGAGAACTCTCCTCGCCGGCTTCCCGGATTATCCTCTGGACAGCACCGCCGGTGGGGTGATTGAGTGGATCAAGGCAATGGGAGCTGGGTCGGTCGTGAAGGATAATATGATAGAGGAATTCCCCGAGCATGTACGAGAGCGCTTGCGCACATCATTCGCGCGCAAGGCGCAACGGGGAAAAACCGGTAGGTGATAAGGCGCAAGAACTGAAGGAAGCAACAAGTTCGTTGGTCGCAGGATGTGACGACCAGGTGATTTTCGTAACTCGACCGAGAATCCTCGCTGACGGCCGCTGCGACCTGCGCAAGGCCGGGCGCTAGGTGGGACGCGCGCTGGACGGCACGTCGGCGCCCACGTCTACGCCTCCGACATGCTCAACGGCCCCAGAAGCTGGACGCCGCCCCCATCCGGCGGTGAATTTTACCTGACAGTGCCTCACGCGTGACATTTTCGTTTGCACGGGACTGCTCAGAAGAATGAATGCACTCGCTCCTGAAGCCGCGCTCGCCATCCGCTGCCGTGGGCTGCACAAGAGGTTCGGCGAAACGGTGGCGGTGAGGGCGCTGGACCTGGACGTGCGCCGGGGGGAGTGCCTGGGGCTGTTGGGGCCGAACGGGGCGGGAAAGACCACCACCATCGAGATCCTGGAAGGGCTGCAGGAGCGGGACGGCGGCGAGGTGGAGATCCTGGGGATGGCGTGGGAGCGCGAGCCGCAGCGCATCCGCGAGCGGCTGGGGGTGCAGCTTCAGGAGAGCGAATTTCCCGACCGCGCCACGGCGGAGGAGATCGTGCGCCTCTTCCGCTCCTTCTATCCGCAAGGGCCGTCGGTCGGCGAGCTGATCGCCTTCGTGCAGCTGGAGGAGAAGCGCGCCACCCAGGTGCGCCACCTCTCCGGCGGGCAGCGGCAGCGCCTGTCGGTGGCGTGCGCGCTCGCCGGTGACCCGGCGATCCTCTTCCTGGACGAGCCCACCACCGGCCTCGATCCGCAGTCGCGCCGGCAATTGTGGGACGTGTGCGAGGCGTTCAAGGCGCGCGGCGGCACCATCCTCCTCACCACGCACTTCATGGACGAGGCGGAGTACCTGGCCGACCGCATCGCCATCCTGGACCACGGCGAAACGATCGCGGAGGGCACCCCGGCCGAGCTGATCCACGGCCTGGGCGGCGCGCACGTCATCGATTTCGCCACTACCGCGCCGCCCGCCGAGGACGCCCTGCGCGCCCTTCCCGGCGTCACCCGCCTCCGCCGCCGCGGCGACTCCATCCTCCTTACCGTAGACGAGCCGCACCTTTCGCTTCCGCCCCTCCTCGCCCTCGTGGCCGCGGAGGGCGGGCAGCTGACGGCCCTCACCACCCATCGCGCTACCCTGGACGACGTGTTCCTTTCCCTAACGGGCCGCGACCTGCGCGAGGACTGAGGGGACCCGAGGCGGGTTCCCCGGGGGCCGCACGGGGCGCTATCATAGGAAGGTCACGTCCGAGACGCCGATCCGGGAGGAGGCAACCGTGGAAGTACCCGAGCAGTCCGATCCCACGTACCGATACGGCGAGTTCCCGGAGCTGTTCTGGGACGCGCGGCCGGACGAGGTGATCGATCCGGAGAACCCCATCGTGCTCGCGCGGGTGCTGACCCAGGGGAGCGAGGACGCCCTGGCGAAGCTCGTGCGCCCCGAAACGCTGGAGCGTCTGCTGCCCACGCTGGTCATCCCTGAGCACTCACGCCGGTTCTGGAACGTCGTGCTGGAGCACCTCCGCCGATTAGAGCAGAGGGACGCCGCGTGCTGAGCGCCGATCCGAGGGTGGTCCGTCCGCTCCATCTGCACGTCATGCGCATCGTCGCCGAAACGGAGGCGGCCTACGGCGTAGTCGGACTCCGGCTGGAGGGCGGAACCGCGCTCGCCGCGTATCACCTTCGGCACCGCGAGTCCGAGGATCTCGACTTTTTCGGCGATCCGCAGATGGATGCACGGGACTTCGGCGCCGCTCTGCGCGAGCGTCTGATGTCCGAAGGTCTCGAGCTTCGACCCGCCGGGCCGGCGACTCAGGGATTCGCGCGGTTCATCGTGGACCCGGATCGGGATAGTGAGGGCGATCCCGTCCGGCTCGACCTTGCGCGCAGTTCGCCCTTCCTATTAGAGCCGCTGGAACTGAGCCAGGAGGGCGTGAAAGTAGCTTCGTACCGCGATCTCTGCGCAGGGAAGATGCACGCCATCTGTGACCGGTTCGAGCCACGCGACTTCATCGATCTGGACGCCATCGTCCGCCACCCGGACGGTGGGGCGGATCCGGAGATTGCCCTGCAACGAGTCGGTGCATTGATCGACGACGTGCTTCAGATCGATCCGGGGCTGACTCCGGCTTTTGTAGGGCAGGCGCTGGAGCGGGGCATGCGCACTCCGATCGTGTCGATGTTCCCCCTCCGTTTGCTGCGCCCGGTACGCGAAGAGGCGGTACAATCCACACTCAAAGTCGTGATCGATGAGTGTGCACGCCGAGTATCGGGCCGGGTAACCCGACGGAGCTGATCGTGGCGGCGCGCACGTAGTCGGGTTCACCCCCCCGCCGGTCCGCCGAGGACGCTCTGGTGACGTCCCCAGCGCAACGCCTCCGCCGCCACAGCGGGAGGGTTCTTACGTTGTCTTCAGCATCTCCCGGCGGTGCGGGTCGGGCGGTCACAAATAGAGCCGTGACGTTCGCTGAAGCACGGTCAAAGCGCGTATACGGACGCCTTGACGCTCGTTCCCCTGGATGTAAGTTGCAGCGTGGTTCCATAATGCAACCGGAATGTCGCCGTGCCCAGCTTGACCATCAAAGGGATTCCTGATGAGGTTCTGCAGCGCCTTCGCCAAAGTGCGGAGGAGCACCGCCGCAGCCTCAACAGTGAGGTGATCTATCGGCTGGAGCGCTCGATCGGGAGCGAGCCCATTGATCCTGAAGCTTTCATCAGCCGAGTTCGCCGGCTCCAGGAGCGTACGAAGCTCCCGCCGCTAACGGATGATATGTTGGAGGAAGCGATGAATTACAGGCGCCCGTGATCGTCGCCGATTCCAACCTCGTCGTGTACCTCATGATTGAAGGGGATCAGACTTCCACGGCGCAGGCCGTGCTGAAGCGCGATCCCGTGTGGGCGGCTCCTCTGCTCTGGAGGAGCGAGTTCCGGAACGTGCTCGCGCTCTTCCTTCGGCAGAAGCACCTCTCACTCGCGGATGCCCTACAGTACGTGCAGGAAGCCGACGGGCTGCTCCGGGGGAACGAGTACCAGGTTGAGTCCGCTCCGGTGCTCCGCCTTGCGGAACAGTCGGGGTGTAGCGCGTACGACTGTGAGTTCGTCCACCTGGCCAAGGAGTTAAGCTTGCCGCTGGTCACCTCCGACAAGCGCATGCTGCGCGAATTCCCAACGGTTGCAGTCTCGATGCAGGACTTCATCGCTTGAGGTTCGGATGAGCACCGGGGGCATTTCGCGCAACCGCGGCGCGAACATCCAACTTGCGGCCGTGTTCAGCCGTGGGTGAGAACCTCGCGCGCGTGTCGGGTTTGCCGCTTATGACGCCCCCCGTCGCCGCCCCACTCGAACGACTGAGCCCGATGCGCGAGCTGATGCTTGCGCGCATACGCTCGTTCCTGCGCGAGCCGGAGGCGCTGTTCTGGACCTTCGTGTTCCCGATCCTGATGGCGGTGGGGCTGGGGGTCGCGTTCCGCGAGCAGCCGGTGCAGCGGGCCGCCGTGGGGGTGGAGCGGGGGAGCGCGGCGGAGCGCTTCCTGCCGGCGTTGCGGGACGCGCGGGAGGTGGAGGTGCGGCTGCTGGATCCCGCGCAGGCCGAGCGCGCGCTGCGGCGCGGCGAGGTGGCGGTGGTGCTCGCGGGCAAGGACGCGGTCGTCTTCCGCTACGATCCGGGGCGCGAGGAGAGCCGCGTCGCCCGCCTGCTGGCCGACGACGCGCTGCAGCGGGGTGCCGGCGCGCCGCGGCCCGTCGCCACGCGCGACGACGGGGTGCGGATGCCGGGCGGGCGGTACATCGACTGGGTGATCCCCGGGCTGATCGGGCTGAACCTGATGAGCACGGGGATGTGGGGGCTGGGCTTCGGGCTGGTGCAGATGAGGCAGAAGAAGCAGCTCAAGCGCCTCGTCTCCACCCCAATGCGCCGGGGCGACTTCCTCGTGGCGCAGATGGCGGCGCGGCTCTGCTTTCTCCTCCTCGAAGTGCCGCCGCTGGTGATCTTTGCCTGGCTGGCTTTCGGGGTGAGGCCGCAGGGGTCGGTCGTCCTGCTCTCGGCGCTGGTCTTCCTGGGGGCGCTCACCTTTGCGGGGATCGGGCTGCTGGCGGCGTCGCGGGCGCGCACCATCGAAGGGGTGAGCGGGGTGCTGAACGTGGTGATGCTCCCCATGTTCGTGCTCTCGGGTGTATTCTTCTCGGCGTCGCGCTACCCGGCGGCGCTGCAGCCCATCATCCAGGCGCTTCCGCTCACTGCCCTCAACGACGCGCTGCGCGCCGTCTACAACGAGGGGCAGGGGATGGCGGCCGTGGCGCCCGAGGCCGCGATCATGCTGGCGTGGACGGCCGGCGCCTTTCTCCTGGCGCTGAAGACGTTTCGCTGGCAATAGCCTGTCAGAAAGGGGCGTGCGCCGTGCGTTCCACCGGGTCCGCTCTACCCGCCTTCTCCGCAACGTCGAGGGCCGTCATGCGTCCCATCCCCTTTCCGCGCATCCTGGCGCTCCTGGCGCTGCTCGTCGCCGCGAGGCCGCTGGCGGCGCAGACGGTGCAGGGCGAGCTGGTGGATGCCGCCGGCAAGCCGCTGCCCGGCGCCATGGTGGTGCTGCTGGATGCGGCCGGCAAGTCGCTCGGCCGGGTGCTGACCGACGAATCCGGGCGCTTCGTGCTGCGCGCGCCCAGCGCGGGGAGCTACCGGCTGCGCGCGGAACGGATCGGCTACGGGGGGACGGAGTCGCCGCCGCTGCAGCTCGCCGAGGGGGAAGCCAGGTCGTACCGGCTGGAGGGCGGCGGGCGCGCGGTGGTGCTGGACGCCGTGGTGGCGCAGGGGGGACGGCGCCGCTGCGAGGTTCGCCCCGGAGAGGGGACCGCGGCGGCGGCGGTGTGGAACGAGGTGCGCAAGGCGCTGGATGCCGCGGCGTATCTGCAGGAGCGGCGGGCGCTTCGGTTCCGTACCGACGAGTACACGCGCGATCTGGAGCCGGGCAGCCTGCGCGTGACGGCCGAGCAGCGGAAGACGGGCTCCACCGTTGGGGCGCACCCCTTCCGCAGCCTCTCCGCCGAGGAGCTGAGCCGCGGCGGTTACGTGCAGACGAGCGAGGCCGGCACCTTTTACCACGCGCCGGACGCGCAGTCCCTTCTCTCCGACGCGTTTCTGGACGGCCACTGCTTCCACGTGCAGCAGGGCACCGGCGAGGCCGCGGGGCTGGTGGGGCTCGCCTTCGAGCCGGTGGGCGGGCAGCGCCTTCCCGACGTGGCCGGGGTGCTGTGGGTGGAGCCCTCCACGCGCGAGCTGCTGCGGCTGGAGTACCGGTACACCAACCTGGACGTCACCGTCCCCACGGAGCAGCTGGGGGGACGGGTGGATTTCGACCGCTCGCCGGGCGGAGGGTGGATCGTGCGCCGCTGGTGGGTGCGGATGCCTGCGCTGGCCGTGGACCAGCAGGTGCGCTCCGCGCAGTCGTCGTCGGGCGTGGAGGTGAGCCGGCGTGCGCGGCTGGTGGGGATTCGCGAGGTGGGCGGCGAGGTGACGGCCGTGCTGGGTGCAGACGGCGCGCCGCTGCGGGCGGAGCCCCGGCGCGGCGCCCTGGCCGGGCGCGTGGCCGACCACGAGGGGGCACCGCTCCCCGGCGCCCGGGTCTTCCTCTCCGGCACCAGCTTCGAGGCGGTCGCCGACTCGGCGGGAAGCTTTCGCATCGAGGGGGTGCCTGCCGGGGAGTACACCGTATCGTTCACCCACCCGCGGCTGGAGACGCTCGGGACCATCCCGCCCCAGCAGCGGGTGACGTTGGCGGACGGGGGCCCGCCGCCCGCCGACGTCGCGCTCGCGACGCCCGCGCCGCCGCCGGCCGTGGCCGCCGCCGCGCCGCGCCGCCCCGCAAACGGCGAGACGCCTGTCGCCCTGCCGGGGGTGACGGCGCGGGCGGCGTACAGCCACGGCGGCTTCTACCAGCGCGCGCGGGGAAGCGTGGGGACGTTCATCACCCGTGCGGACATCGCGCGGAGGCACGCCACCGAGACCACCGAGCTGCTGCGCAGCGTCCCCGCGCTGGAAGTGACGCCCGAAGGGGTGCGGCTGCGTGGCCGCGCCCAGCAGCTCGTCACCGACCCCGGCACCATGAAGGCCGTGCTCGCCGCGCCCTCGCAGGAGTCGGGGGGCGATCCCACGTCTATGCCCGACTGCCTCCCCGGCATCGTCATCGACGGGCAACCGCACGACCCCGCCATCAACCTCAACTTCATCCCCCCGGGGGAGATCGAGGGGATTGAGGTGTACGGCCGCGATGCGCTGGCGCCGCTGCAGTTCCGGCAGCGGAACAGCTGCGGGCTGATCATCGTGTGGACGCGCGACGGCGCGCCCAGGCGCCCCGCGGGACAGGCGCCCCGCGCCGCGCCCGAGCCCGCGGACAGCACCGGCGCCCGCCGCGCACCCTGATTCCCCCGCCGCGGGCTCGGGCGGCTCCCGGGCGCGGGCCGGACCGCTGTCACAGCGGCGGCCCCTCGCTCGTTTACCACCCGCTGACGCACCACGCGGCGGCCGGGCCGGGTTCCCTCACCGCCCGGCCCTGCGCGGCGCCCAACTTCCACGCGATGCCGGGCCGAAAGCTGTGCACCCCCTGCCATCCCTTTCCACCCCCGGTGTGGCGGGCCCGCCGCGGCGAGGCGCGAAGTTGAGCGCGCCGGAGGCCGGCGCGGACTACGACGCCCTCTTCCGGCGGGTGTATCCGTCGCTCTTCCGCTACCTGCACCGGCTTACGGGTGACACGGACGCGGCGGACGACATGGCCCAGGAGGCGTTCGTGCGCCTGCTGGGCCGCAAGCTTCCCGAGGACGAGGCACGGCTCTGGCTCTTTACCGTGGCCACGAACCTCTTTCGCGACCGCACGCGCATGTCCAAGCGGCGCGAGCGGATCCTGACCGCCAACCCCTGGCGGCCGGCGGCCCTTCCCGGGCCGGACGAGCTGCTGGAGCGCTCGCGCGCGGTGGACGGCGTGCGGCGTGCACTGGACCAGATCGCCCCCCGCGACCGGCAGATGCTGCTGATGCGCGAGGAGGGCTTCCGATACGACGAGATCGCGCAGGCGGCGGGGGTCGCCCCCGGCTCGGTGGGCACCCTGCTCGCCCGGGCAGCGCGGCGCTTCGCGGCGGTATACGAGAGACACGAGGAGAAGGACGATGAAGCACTTGGATGAGGGCACCCTCCAGGCACTCGCCGACGGCGAGCTGGCCGGGGGCGAGCGGCGCGCGGCGGATGCCCACCTGGCCGGCTGCGGCGCGTGCGCCGCGGAGCTGGCGGACCTCCGCGCGGACCACGCCACGCTGGGCGCCGCACTGGCCCGCGCCGACGTGGCGCCCCCCACCGCCGCCGCGCAGATGTCGCTGCGGCGCAGGCGCGCCGCGGCGCAGTGGGCCAACGAGGGGCGGCGGGCGATGCTGCGCGCCGCCATGCTCCTGGTGGCTCTGGGCGGGGTGGCCTTCGCGGCCGTCCCCGGCTCGCCGCTGCGCGGCTGGATCGCGGGCGACACCCCCGCCGCCCCAGCGCACGCCGAGCTCCCCGCGCTGAAGCCGAAGGCCGCTCCGGCGCCCGCCGCGCCCGCGCCTGCGGCCGGCGTTTCCATCCTGCCTGACGGCGGTGCGGTGCGCGTGGTGCTGAACGGCGCCGCGCCGGGCCTGGTGGTCCACGCCCGCCTCACCAGCGGCGAGCTGGTGGAGGTCTCGGCCAGCGGCGCGGCGGCGGGTGCCCGCTTCCGCACGGCGCCGGGCCGCATCGAAGTGCTGGACGCCGGCGCGGGCGAGATCCGCATCGCCCTCCCCCGCGGCGCCGATGCGGCCGTGGTGGAGGTGGACGGCCGCGTGTACGTGGCCAAGGAAGGTGCCGAGCTGCGGGTGACGCCCCCGGGCGCCCCCTCCGCCACCGCCCCGGAGGCCGAGTTCCGCGTGGAAGGCTGACGCGGCGGTCCCCGTGTTCCTCCACTTCGCGCTCGCCCTGGCCGTGGCCTCCGCCCCGGCCGACACCGTCCCCACGGGGGCGGTGCGCGGCGTGGTGCAGAGCGACCGCAGCGGGCTTCCGGTGGCGATGGCGGTGGTGGAGGTGCGCAACGGCGCCGCCCACCCCGCCGCCCGTTCCATCACCGACAGCACCGGCGCATACGAGCTCCGCGGCATATCGCCGGGGCGCCACACCCTGCGCGTCCACCACCTGGAGCACACGCCGCTGGCGATGGAGGTGCTCGTCCCCGGCGGCGGCGTGGTGACGCTGGACCTGGCGCTCCGCTACCGCCCCCTGGCGCTGGACACGGTGCGCGCCCGCCGCCCCGGCGAGATCCGCATGGGCGACACGGTGGCGGCGGAGCGGCAGGACGTGGCATGGGTGGACTCGCGCGCGCTGGAGGAGGGACCGGGGCTGGACAAGGCCCTCGCCAACCCGCCCGAGGGGAGCGACCCGCCCGATCCCGGGGAGGTGTTCCACGTCCGCGGCTCCGCGGCGGACCTCAAGCTGGTGCTGCTGGACGGTGCGCCGGTGTACGCCCCCTTCCACATGGGGGGGCTGATGGATGCGTTCGAGCCCGGCGTCCTCCGCTCGGCGCGCCTCTACCTGGGAGGCGCCCCGGCGCGGTTCGACGGCGGGCTCAGCTACGTGATGGACCTCGCCACCCGCGGCGGCAACTCGGAGCGCCACTCGCTGGCCGGGTCGGTGGACGTGGTGAGCTCGCGCGGTGTGCTGGAGGGGCCGCTCCCCCGCGGCGCCACCTACCTCGTCTCTGGCCGCGTGGTGCACGGCGCCTGGATGCGCGGGCTGGAGGGCGACGACTTCCCCTACCTCTACAAGGACGGGGTGGCGCGCGTGGACGTGCCTCTGGCCGGCGGGGTGCTGCGCGCCACCGGCTTCGCCAACCAGGAGGGCGCCACGGCCGACCGCGACCGCAGCTTCGCCGGCTGGCAGAACGTCGCGGGCTCCGTCCGCTACCGCGGCGGCCGCCTGGGGCAGGACGGCGAGCTGACGGTGGCCGGCGGCGGCTTCACGGCGGCGCTGCGGCACTATGGCAACCACGTGCTGCGGCAGCGCGGCCTTACGGAACGCGCGCGCGTGGCGCTGGACCTGGGGCGCTCCGCGGGGGCGGTGCGCCTGCGCTACGGCGCCGCGTACGAGTACACGCGGCTGCGCTACGAGGTGGACGAGGCGGCGCTGGGATGGTCCCCGCTGGTGCGCACCCACACGTACGGCGGGGCGACGGCCGTGTACGTGGACGCCACCTGGCAGCCGAGCGCGCGGGTGAGCCTGCGCGGCGGCGTCCGCGGCGATTCCTACCGCTATTCGCCGCGCACCACGCTGTCGCCGCGCGGGTCCGTCACCTGGCTGGTAGGCGACCGCGCGGCGCTCACGCTGGCGGCCGGGCGCTACCACCAGTACGTGCGCACCCGCATCTTCAGCGACGGCGATCCCCCGCCCTCCTTTGCGGATTCGGTGCGGCGGAACGTGGCCTCGGAGCTGGTGGTGGCGTCGGCCAACCACGTATCCGTGGGGCTGGACCAGGAACTGGCCGACGGGGTGCGGCTTGGGGTGGAGGGCTTCTACAAGCGCTTCCGCGACGTCCCCACCCTTCCCGGCAAGGCGGCGTACAACTCGGGGATGGAGCTGTGGGTACGCCGCGGCACCGGCCGGCTGACGGGGTGGATCGGGTACACGCTGACGTGGGCATGGTCGCTGGAGGACGACGGCCTTTCCGCGGACGACATCGTGGGCCGTCAGGTGCTGAGCGCGGGGCTCGCCACTCCGCTGGGGCGCGCGGCGAAGCTCAGCGCGCGCTTCCAGTACGGCTCCGGCCTTTCCGCCTCCCGCATCCTCCCCGGCAGCACCGACCGCAGCGCATTCCGGACCGAGTCGCAGAATGCCCTCGCCACCGCCTCCGAGCCCCTCCTGGCCGGTTCCAGCGAAGAACCGTACCTGCGCCTGGACGCGGAGCTCTCGCGCACCTGGACGCCGCTGCTGGCGGGGCGCCGCACGGAGCTGACCCCCTATTTCCGCGTGATCAACGCCCTGGATCAGCGCGAGCCCCTCTTTTACCAGCCCGGCCCCGACGGCGAAGACTCGCGCACCGCCGTCGGCGGGTTCCCCATCCTCCCCGTGCTTGGGGTGACGTTCCGGTTCTGAGCGCCTGAACAACGGATCTCACGCGGAGACGCGGAGGCCGCGGAGATGAGGAGGCACGGAGAGAGCGTCTCTCCGTGCCTTCGTGTTCTTGCGGGGCAGGGCTGGTGTGGGATGGACGGTTCAGGCGCGGCGGCAGGCACGGGCAGACACGCGGGTCTGCCCCTACGGGGGATCGGTGTGTTTCGGCGGTCACGGTGCAGGCCCGTGACACGGGCGCGATGAATCGCGCCCCTACGAGGCATCTGCGCGGCGTGCGCAGGGGGCAGCGAGGAACGAGCGGGGGTGAGGGCCCCGTGCCAAAGCCAGCCCAACGCACTACATTGGGCGCCCGATCGGCAAAAACGGACGACCCCGAGAACCGAAGCCTGCATGAGCACGACGAATCCGGCGGCCACGGGCGCCGCCCCGGCAGTCACCGTGGACGGCCTCTGCGCCCACCTCGGCAACCTGCAGCGCGCCGACAGGGGCGTGCTGTGCGACTTCGCGCGCCTCTTCTTCGCCAAGGTGCCGCGCTCCATCGCCGAAGAGCGCTCGCCCGAAGAGCTGGCGGCGATGACCGTGGGGGCGTGGGAGTTCCTCCTCCGCTCGCGGCCCGACCAGGTGAACGTCGAGCTGGTCGATCCCAGCGAGGAAGGGTGGCCTGCCCCCGTCACCGCCATCCGCGCCGAGGTGGGGGACCGCCCCTTCATCGTGGACACCATCCGCGAGTACCTCAACGCGGAGAACATCCCCATCCTGCACTACATCTACCCCGTGCTGCGCGTGGAGCGCGACGGCGCGGGGGCGATCGTGGCGGTGGGTGCGGGCGCGGGCGGCGGGGCGGGATCGCTGGAGGCGCTGGTGCACTGCGAGGTGCCGCACGTGGCGCGTCCGGAGCGGCGCGACGAGATCCGCGACGAGGTCGCCCGCCGCCTCACCGACGTGGTGAAGGCCACCCGCGACTTCAACGGCATGCTGGCGGCGGTGGATGCGGCCACGGCGGCCATGGAGGGCTACGCCGCGCGCGGCGGCGAGCACACGGACGAGTACCGCGAGTACGTGGATTTCCTGCACTGGATCCGCGAGGGCAACTTCGTCTTCCTGGGCTTCCGCGGCTACGACGTGCGCGACGAGGTCCTCTCGGTCGACCCCGGCTCCGGGCTCGGTATCCTGGCCGACACGGAGTCGTCGCAGTATGCCGCGCCCAGGCCGCTGGCGGAGCTCTCGGACGAGCTGCGCGCTCGCGTGGTGGGCGGGCCGCTGCTGGTGGTGAGCAAAGCCAACCGCGAGAGCACGGTGCACCGCCGCGCGCGGATGGACTACGTCGGCGTGAAGAAGCTGGACGAGGCGGGGAACATCGTGGGCGAGTGGCGCTTCCTGGGGCTCTTCACCTCGCAGGCGTACTCGCAGAGCCCGTCCGAAGTCCCCGTGCTGCGGCTGAAGCTGCGCCGCATCCTGGAAGCGAGCGGCACGCGTCCCGGCTCGCACGACTACAAGGAGATCATCTCCATCGTGGCGTCGATGCCCAAGGAAGAGCTCTTCCAGGCATCGGCCGAGCAGCTCCACGACGAGGTCAACGCGGTCCTCGGGCAGCTCTTCAGCAACGAGGTGCGCGTCGTGCTGCGCCCCGACCCGCTGCGCACCGAGATCGCCGCCATGGTGATCCTCCCCCGCGGCCGCTACAGCGCCGACATGCGCGCGCAGATCGGAGCGCTCCTTTCCGAGCGGCTGGGGGGCACGGTGCGCTCGCACCACGTCGCCTTCTCCTCGGGCGATCAGGCGCGCCTCCACTTCTACCTTTCGCTGCACGCGGAGGACGCTCCGGTGGAGGCGCCGACGGAGCGGCAGCTCGAGCGCGAGCTGAACGTCCTGCTGCGCACCTGGGCGGACCGCCTGGAAGAGTCGCTCGCGAGTGTGGTGGAGCCCGGCGAGGCGCGGCGGCTGGCTACCGCCTACGGCGCCCGCTTCGGGGAGGAGTATCGCGCCGCCAACATCCCCGCGGCGGCGGTTCACGACGTGATGGAGCTGGAAGGGATGCGCGCCCGGGGCGAGACGGTGGGGCTCGCCATCCGCCAGCCGGTGGAAGGCGAGACGGTGAGCCCCGGCGCCACCGTCCTCAAGCTGTACCTGCAGGACGAGCGGCTCGTCCTTTCCGACTTCATGCCCATCCTGGAAGACACCGGGGTGCGCGTGCTGGAGGTGGACACTTTTGAGCTCCTGCACGCCGGCGAGCCCGCGCTGCGCGTCTACTCCTTCAACGTGCAGACGCGCGACGGCGAGCCGATCCCCGACGATCTGGCCCCCGCGCTCGCCGAGTGCCTCCTGGCCGCCCGCGCCGGCGACGCGCCGCGCGACCCGTTCAACGCCCTGATCCTGCGCGCCGGGCTGCGCTGGCGCCAGGCGGACGTGCTGCGCACCTACGCCAACTACGCGTCGCAGATCGGCGCCGTGCCCTCGCGGCTGGCGCCGGTGCGCGCGCTATCGGCCCACCCGCGCATCGCCCGCCTGCTGGTGGATGCCTTCGAAACGCGCTTCGACCCCGCCCGCACGGGGCGCGACGAGGCGCAGGAGACCATCCACGGCGAGCTGATCCGCGAGCTGGAGGGGGTCACCTCGCTGGCGGACGACCGCGCGCTGCGGCGGCTGATGAACCTGATCGACGCCACCGTCCGCACCAACTACTTCCGCCACGGCGCGGCCACCCCCACGGGGCGCAGCGGCGGCGTGCCGTACGTCTCCATCAAGGTGCGCAACGCGGACGTAGAGGAGCTGAAGAAGAGCCGGCTCCTCTACGAGATCTACGTGCACTCCTCGCGCATGGAGGGGGTGCACCTGCGCGGCGCCTCCGTTTCGCGAGGCGGCATCCGCTGGAGCGACCGGCCGGACGACTTCCGCACGGAGGTGCTGGGGCTGGTGCTGACGCAGGTGGTCAAGAACGCCACCATCGTACCCAGCGGCTCCAAGGGCGGCTTCATCACCAAGCGCGTCTTCGCCGAGCGCGACGCGCAGATGGAGGAGGCGCGCCAGCAGTACATGACGCTGATGCGCGGCCTGCTCGACCTAACCGACAACATCGTCGAGGGGAAGGTGGTGCCGCCGCCGGACGTGGTGCGCCACGACGGCGACGACCCGTACCTGGTGGTGGCCGCGGACAAGGGCACGGCGCACCTTTCGGACACGGCCAACGCGGTGGCGGCGGAGTACGGCTTCTGGCTGGGCGACGCCTTCGCCAGCGGCGGCAGCCACGGCTACGACCACAAGCGCGAGGGGATCACCGCCCGCGGCGCGTGGGAGTGCGTCAAGCGCCACTTCCGCGAGATGGGCAAGGACATCCAGCGCACGCCCTTTACCGTGGCCGGCGTGGGCGACATGAGCGGCGACGTCTTCGGCAACGGGATGCTCCTATCCGAGCAGATCCGCCTCCTGGCCGCCTTCGACCACCGCCACGTCTTCATCGACCCCAGCCCCGATCCGGCGGCGTCGTTCGCGGAACGGAAGCGGATGTTCGCCCTGCCGCGCTCGTCGTGGGAGGACTACGACCGCGCCCTCTGGTCGCCGGGCGCCATGCTCGTTCCGCGCGCGTCCAAGGAGGTCGTGCTCACCCCCGAAGCCCGGCGCGCGCTGGGCATCCCCGAGGATGTGGAGCGGCTGGACGGCGAAGGATTGGTGCGCGCGGTGCTCACCGCGCCCGTGGAGCTGCTCTGGAACGGCGGCATCGGCACCTACGTCAAGGACGCCGAGGAGACCCACGCCGACGCGGGCGACACCACCAACGATCCGGTGCGGGTGAACGCGCAGGAGCTCCGCTGCCAGGTGGTGGGCGAGGGCGGCAACCTCGGCTTCACCCAGCGCTCGCGCATCTCGGCGGCGCTCAAAGGCGTGCGCCTCAACACGGACGCGCTGGACAACTCGGCCGGCGTGGACATGAGCGACCACGAGGTCAACCTCAAGATCCTCCTCAACCGCGTGGTCGAAGCAGGCGGGCTGACGCTGGACGGACGCAACGAGCTCCTCGCCTCCATGACGGACCAGGTGAGCGAGCTGGTGCTGCGCAACAACATCGGCCAGTCGCTCGCCGTGTCGCTCGACCAGACGCGCTCCAGGGAAGCGCTGGACGACTTCGCGGCGCTCATCGGCCAGCTCGAGCGCGACCGGCGTCTCAACCGCGAGCAGGAGGGGATCCCCGCGCCGGAGGAGATCCGCGAGCGGGCGCGCGAGGGGCTGGGGCTCACCCGCCCCACGCTGAGCGTCCTGCTGGCGCACTCCAAGCTGTACGCCAAGGCGCAGCTCCTGGAGAGCGACGTGCTGGACGATCCGGCGATGGACAGCTACCTGGTGCACTACTTCCCGCCGGCTGCCGTCGAAGCCGCGGGGGAGTCGCTGGTGCACGCCCACCAGCTCCGCCGCGAGATCGTGGCGACGGAGCTGGTGAACGATCTTGGCAACCTGATGGGCTCGTCGTTCCTCCACCGCGTCTCGCGCGACTCGGGGGTGGCGATTCCGCGGGTGGTGCGCGCATGGCTGGTTGCCTCGCGCATCGCCGGCGCGCCGGAGATCCGCACGGACCTCGCGACGCTGGAAGGGCGCTTCCCGTCAGAGACGGTGTACCGCTGGCTCTCCGGGCTGGCGCGCGTGCTGGAGGCGACCACGCACTGGGTGCTCGCCAACACGGCGCCGGACACTCCCACCCCCGCGCTGATCGACGAGGCGCGCGCGGGGCTGGCGACGCTGCGCGGTGGATTTGCGCGCTTCGTGGCGGGCGAGGACCGGAGCCTCTTCCTGTCGCGCCTGGGCGAGCTGCAGGACCTGGGGGTGGACCGCACGATGGCGGAGCGGCTCATCACCCTGCGCTTCCTCCCGCAGCTCCTGGAGATCGTCGCCGCCGCCCGCGCCGCGGGCACGGAGACGCTGCGCACCGCCGAGGCCTACTACCTGGTCTCGGAGCGCGTCGGCACCGCGCGCCTGCGCGAGAGCCTGCGCACCGCCGCCGGCGACGACCCCTGGGACCGGCGCCACGCCCAGGCCCTGGCCGACGACGTCGCCTCTGCTCAGCGCCGCCTGGTCGCCGAGACGCAGGCGCGCGCCGACGGGGCATCCCCCGCCCGCGCCCTCGCCGCGCTGGAGGAGGAGCGGGGCCGCGAGATGGGCGCCCTCCGCGAGCTCCTCGCCGAGCTGCGGCCCGACTCGCCGCTCTCGGCCCACGCGCTTGCGGTGCGGCTGCTTACGGCGGTGGCGCCGGGGTGAGGATCGGCCGGTCTCACGCGGAGAACGGCAACTGCGGGCTCACACAGAGACCACAGAGAACACGAGAAAGAACATCAGGGGTCCGGCGCACTACGCCGGACCCCTGATGTCATGCTGGTCGATAGCCGAGAAGCAAGGATGTTCTGCGCACCCGTCGCGGCGCCTTTGCGGCGACGACCTGCCCCAGCCCCAGGAATCCCGCCACACGCCACGCAACCAGCAGAAGGAGCTGGAGCACGATGATGCGCCCGTCGAACTGCCAGGTCGCGATGCCGGAGAGGATCAGGTTCAGGTTGAGGAGCACGGCGCCGACGGCCGCGGGAACCAGCAGGAGACCGCTGAAGAAGGCGGCGGCCACCAGTAGCTCGGTCAGCGGAATGGCGGCGGAGAGGATGCGGTCCGCGCCGGAGTCGATCAGCGCCCGCGCGATGTGGCGGTACGCGGGGACGGGCGCCGGCGTCTGTCCGCGTGCGACCGCGTCCAGCAGCCCATAGAGCGGATTGCCGGTGAGCCACCCTCCCCGGACCTTGGCGAGCCCGAATTGGAGCCAGACCGACCCCAGGTAGATGCGCACCCCCAGCCAGAGCGGCGATGCGAGTCGGCTGGCGAAGAGCCAGCGCGCGGCGTGCGCGATGTGAGAGCGGAGCGCGTTCATGGCCCATCCTCCCGTGCGGTGGAAGCGGTTGACTTTCGTCCGCACGATACCCCTTCCCCTAGGCCCACACAGTAGGCAAAGCTACCGAACCTCTGGCCTCCGCCTGCTGATCTTCACGCGCTCGCCCTCCTGACACGCCGTGGGGCAACGGCGTAACCGTCAGCGAAAGGAGCGTGCAGCGCGCGCTCTGAACCACCGTACGAACCGGTTTTCGGATGACTGTGTGTTATGCTCGTCCACGAGACATTGCGCCGCATAGCCTGGGCGGCCGAGTCACTTTGGGGACCTCCCCCGCATCCCCAAACGACCAAGCAATGAAGCGCTATCCGATCGTTGTCGAAGAGACGGGGACCGGCTCCTCCACGCACTCACCCGATCTGCCAGCCTGCATCAGCACCGGGGCGACACGTGGAAGCGAACGTGCGGCAAGCGGTGGATCTCCGCCTTGAGGGCTTGCGTCTGGAAGGCCTGCCGGTGCCTGAGCCGACGAAAGGGCAGGCTTACGTCGGGGTGGTTGCGTAGCGAGCAGATCAGGCTAGAACCGGAGAGTGCGATCCGCTCTCGACTCAGGACTCCCGGTTGTCGTCTTCCACACAGGGAAGGCGGCCATCGCGTCGTAGCTCCGCCACGAGCGCAGGCACTTCAGAGAGGTCGATCCGGTCGAGGATCTTGTGCCGCTCAGCCGTATAGTCGCCTTTCCCGGGTTTGAACCGTTCGAGGAATTCGATCGTCCCCTCGGGGCCCAGATCGCGCTCGATTTCCTCCATGACTCTGCACAGGATCCCCTCCGCGGACTTTATCGTCGGAGCAGTCATCTCGGAGCAACCTCCTGCAACCAGGTGAGCGGGTTGTCTATGCGCACAAACAGCTTGTCAGTGAAGCGCCGGGCTCTTCGTATCATTCCATCGTCGGTCGTGAGCAGCACGTGAGCCCCCGCGGCTTCGGCGGACACCACATGAAGCGCGTCGAAGCTTTTGAATCCCAGCATTTTCAGTACCCTGGCTCGCTCGATGTGCTCTGGGGTGAATGGAAGGCGAACAGTGCCCGTGGCCGCGAGTGCCAGAACCTCACGTCGTCGCTCCGGGTCCGGGATGGTCGCGGCCTCCGCTTCGACCGCTTCGCTGTGGATCAACTCCCACTCCCCACGCGCAACGACGCTGAGGATCAGTCGGATCGCTTCGGTCTCTGCCCGGATGCGAGTCTGGGTCTGTTCGTCGAACAAGCGACTGAAGCAGCAACTGTCGAGGTAGATTCGAATCATACCCCGGAAGATACGAAGGGAGGCGCTGAAAAACAGCCGTCGTTTCAGAGCGCACCAGATGCGCCAACTGCATGGCGTAGCGCATCTTAGGGTCACACAAAAAGAGCGGGGCGCGCCGGGAGAGTTCCCGGCGCGCCCGCTGCACTTGCCCGCTCCTGCGACTATCTCGGCAGCAGGACCTTGTTGATGACGTGGATGACGCCGTTGGACTGGAGCACGTCGTAGGTGGAGATGCTCGCGACGTTCCCGGACTCGTCACGGAGCGAGACGTTCATCGGCCCGTTCATCATGGCGGTGAGGGTGCCGCCGCTGGCGGTGCGCAGGGTGGCGCTGCCGTTCCCCTGGCGGATCATGCGCATCAGGTCCGCGGCGGTGTGGCGGCCCGGGACGACGTGGTAGGTCAGCACCTTTGCGAGCGCCGCCTTGTTCTCCGGGCGCAGCAGCGTGGTGACGGTGCCCTCGGGGAGGTTCTCGAACGCGTCGTTGACCGGCGCGAAGACCGTGAACGGCCCGCGACCCTTGAGCGTCTGCACCAAGTCCGCCGCCTTCACCGCCGCCACCAGCGTGGTGTGGTCCGCCGAGTTCACCGCGTTGTCCACGATGTCGCGCGACGGGAGCATCGACTGCCCGCCCACCATCACCGCCGCCCGCGACATGCCCGCCGCATTGGCACGGCTCGCCTGCGCGGAAGCGGTTCCCGCCGTCATGGCCGTGGCGACCATCACCATCGCGATCATCTTCTTCATTTCTTCCATCCTTGTACAAGGTTCGTTCAGACTGTCTCTTGCCAAAGGGTACGCGGCTCACACGGAACTGGATCTACAACCGCGTGCCGGGCCTTGCCGGATGCGTCGGCTCGCGCCTCTCCGGACTGGCGCGCGGTGGCGGCGACGTAGACTAGACCCCTCGCCGCTCTGATCCCGGACGACGCGGGTCTACCTGACTCCGTGCTGTCGGTGCCGGCGCGGACGCTACGCGCCAGCAGTTGCACGGCCGCGCGCAGGACGTGGCGGAGGTATGTGGGAGGACCCGTTTTCCATTGCCGAAGGCCATTTTAGCGCCTAGCGTTCCGGCCATGGGACACATCCTCCTCTGGCTTCCGCTCCTGTGGACCGTCCGGTTCCTCCTCCTCGTGCTCACGGGAGGAATCCTTTATATCTCGACCCTGTACCTGGCTCGCTTCCTGCGGCCCGCGAACGCACGAGCACTGTATTCAGGTGGCCTGCCCGCGCTGACTCGAGTTGAAGGCACCGCAAAGGTGCTGGGGCAGGAGGTCACGCTGAATGCGGAAATCGATTCACAGCGGAACGATCGTCTTACCCTGGTCGAGCAACGGGTGGGCGTTCTGGAGATTCGTATTCGGCAACTGCGCGAGGTACTCAGCCCCTATCTGGACGTAACCGACACCCCGGAAGGACCGCATGCTTGAGACCGAAAACGTCAAAAAGGCGCGAGAGGCACTCGAAAAGGAACGGGAGCTGTCGCTTGTCAGCGATCGCCTTCGAGAAAAGAGCGAGCGCCTGGCGGAAGAGATGGACGTGCTCCAGCGCGCCGCCGCCATTCTCCAGGCCAGGCGGGAACGGGCGAGTCAGTAGGAGCTGCTCTCAAGACGGAACTGGTCGGCTGCTTCCGGCGAAGGCGGCCCTTACCCAGGCACGTGTCCCCAACCACCTTCCGATGAACCGCGTTTTCGCATCCGTCGCGCTCCTCTGCCTCGCCTCCGCGCCCGCGGCCGCGCAGGAGGCTAATCCAGTGGACCTGTACGTGAGTGAGCTCCGCTGGCGGGGCGGGCGGCTGGAGGTGGGCGAGCCGGCGCGCCTCACGAGGGGAGGGCGCAACACGCAGCCCTCCTTCACCCCGGACGGGCGCGCCATCGTCTTCTCCGGCCAGCGGGGCGGGCCGACCAGCCAGACGGACGTCTTCCGCATCGACCTGGCGACGGGCGCGGAGACCCAGGTGACGCGCACGCCGGAGAACGAGAACAGTCCCACCGTCGAGCCCGGCGGCGAGCTGCTGGCGGTGCGCTGGAAACCGGAAACGCTCTTTCGCGAGTTCGGCCCCTGGGTGTACGGTCCGGACGGCGTGCCGCGGCGGGGTCTCCTCCCCGGGCCGGACACGGTGGGCTACTACACGCGCATCGACCGCAACACCTTTGCGCTGATGCGCCCGATGTCGCGCTTCCGAGTGGCGCTTTTCGACGCACGCACCGGGCAGACGAGGGATGTGGAGTCACCCGCCGCGCCGCTGCCCCCGCAACGGGTGCCGGGTGCGCGCGCCGTCACTTTTACGCGCACCGACTCGTCCGGCCACAACCGCATCCGCCGCGTGGACGTGGCGACCGGTCGCGTCACGGACGTCGCGCCCACCGTGCTCGGCCGCACCAGCCACGCGTGGACGCCGCGCGGCACGCTGCTGATGGGGAAGGGGAACACGCTTTACACGCTGGATCCCGGGCGAGACACCGTGTGGCGTCCGGTGAGGAGCTTCGCCGGGCCCGAGCTCCAGAACGTGACCGCGTACGTCGTCAGCCCGCGCGGCGACCGGCTGGTCTTCTACTCCAGCGCCCGCGTGCCGCTGGAGGTGGCGATGCGTGACTCGCTCCAGGCCGGCCGGAGCGCGGCTGAGGTCGCGGCGCTCGCCCGGCGGCTGGCGGCGGGGGGCAACTTCGCGGCGGCCGAGGGAGGGGTGCTGGGGTTGGGCGGCGAATGGCTGGCGTGGGGCAAGGCCGCCGACGCTGCCGAGATCTTTGCGGCCGCCACCGAGCTCTTCCCGCGCTCGTTCCGCGCGCAGACGCGCCTGGGCGACGCCCTGCGCGCCGCGGGTGACCGCGAGCGGGCCGTGGCCGCGTACAGGCAGGCGCTGCAGCTGAACCCGCGCGGCACCGAGGACGAACGCTCCGCCGCGGCCGAGGTGGAGCGGAGGCTGGGCGAGCTCGGCGCGAGGTGAGCGGGCGGATCTCCATCATCGTACCGGCGCTCGACGAGGCCGCCGGCATCCGAGAGGCGCTGGCCCCTCTTCAGCCACTGCGCGAGCGTGGCCACGAGGTGATCGTGGTGGACGGCGGAAGCACCGACGGCACACCGGCCCTGGCCGCGCCGCTGGCGGACCAGGTGATCCCGTCGCGACGCGGACGTGCCGTTCAGCAGAACGCCGGCGCCGCCGCCGCGTCCGGCGGCGTCCTCCTCTTCCTCCACGCCGACACCGAGCTCCCGGACGGAGCCGACGCCCTGGTGCTCGACGGGCTGCGGCGCACGGGGCGGGGATGGGGCCGCTTCGACGTGCGCCTCTCCGGCCGCCATCCGCTCCTGCGCGTGGTGGAGCGGATGATCGGCATCCGCTCGCGGTTGAGCGGGATCGCGACGGGCGACCAGGCGATCTTCGTGCGGCGCGAGTGGTTCCGACGTGTCGGCGGCTTCCCTGACGTGCCGCTGATGGAGGACGTCGCCATCACCCGCGCCCTCAAGCGCCTGGGCCCGCCGCTCTGCCTCCGCGCATGCGTGACCACCTCCAGCCGCCGCTGGGAGGAGCGCGGAGTCGCGCGCACCATCCTGCTGATGTGGCGCCTGCGCTGGTCCTATTTCCGCGGCGCGGACCCGGCGGAGCTGGCGCGGCGGTACGCTAACCCGTCGCGTCGCTGATCTCTACCATTCTCGAATAAGTTAACGAACGTTGACATCGGAGATAATGTCAGCGATCATCAACATACCGATGATTGTTAGTGATCGTTAACTGATGCGAAACCATGAGGCTTAGAACCATTCGTGAGCTGGGGCTCCTGGTGCACACTGAGCGCAAGCGTCAGGGGCTCAGCATGCAGGAGGTAGCTGAGCGAGTTGGGTGCACTCGCCAGTGGATCGCCGCGCTGGAGGGAGGACGGGAGAGGTTGGAGATCGCTCTCGTGCTTCGAACCCTGGGAGCGCTCGGTATTCGTCTGGACGCGCGGGGGCCGAATGAGAGCCATGGGGGTGCTGAATGACCGTGCCGCGCGAACTCACGGTGCTTCTCGACCGACACCTCGCGGGCCACCTGGTGAGGACGGCCGATACCCATACCTATCGCTTCCGATACGCGGAGAGCTGGCTCAGCGATCCTGATGCGTACCCGGTATCTCTCGCCCTTTCGCTTTTCGCGCCGGAGTACGAAGGGACCCGGGTCCGCTACTGGCTGCGCGGCCTGCTCCCGGACAACGAGGCGAGGCTTCAGGAGATCGAAGCCGAGTTCGGCGTGTCGCGTGACGATCCGTATGCGGTGCTTGCAGCGATAGGGGAGGACTGCGTGGGGGCGGTCCAGTTCGCGGCACCCGAACGCGCGGCCGAGATCATGGATGGCCGCGTTGTCTCCTCGGTCGAGTGGTTGGATGAAGCTGCGATCGAGACTCTGTTGAGAGAAGTGGCAGCGCGCGCGTCGCCTCACCGGCGCATCGTGCACACCGGCCAGTTCAGCCTTCCAGGAGCACTGGGCAAGGTCGCTCTGGTGTGGGATGTGGAAGGACAGCGGTGGGGCCGGCCGTCCGGGTGGCGCGCCAGCACACACATCCTGAAGCCTCCCGTGCCGGGGGTGACGGGCCACAACGAGAACGAGCACTTCTGCCTGCAGTTGGCTCGCGCCGTGGGATTGCCCGCAGCGGCGTCACGGGTAATCCGATTCGAGAGGCAGAGTGCGATCGCGGTAGAGCGATACGACAGATCCGCGGACGCCGATGGATACGTGCGGCGCCTGCATCAGGAGGATATGGCGCAGGCGCTGGGGCTGGATCCCGCATTCAAGTACGCGTCACACACTGGAGCGGGGATCAAGGAAATCGTGGACCTGTTGCGTGACTATGCCTCTCCTGGTGATGTGGACGACTTCATCAAGGGCGTGGGATACGCCTGGCTGACCGCCGGAACTGATGCGCACCTTCGGAATTTCTCACTCCTGATCGAACCTGGAGCGAAGGCGGCACTGGCGCCGCTCTACGACCTATCGAGCGCCCTCGGCCTCGCGGCGCGGGGCCGGCAGATGCGAAACCTGCGCATGGCCATGGCGGTCGGGGGGCATACCGCTCTGGATCAGATCGGCCGTGACGCGTGGGCGCGTGAGACGCAACGCAGCCGTCTATCCCGTAGCACATCACAGCGAATCGCGGCGCTGGCGCAAACATCGGCCGATGCCGCGCCATCCGTGGCCGAGCGGCTAGTGGACGAGGAGGGGCTCGACGCGAAGTACCTCCAGCGGTTGGCACGCGCCGTGGCGGCTCGTGCCTCCTATTGTGCCGCGGAGCTCGGCGCACGGTGAGTCCGCGTTGATGGGCACGAAATCGCCAGGGTTCAGCCTGGTGCGTGCGCTCGGTACGAGCGGGTCCATTGCACGTGGCCCATCGCGGCGAGAACGAGGAAGACGGCGTAGAGGAGCGCCGTCGGGTAGAGCGCGCGGTGGATGAAGAGCCCGACGTACGCCACGTCGAGCGCGACCCACAGCATCCAGTTCTCCAGCACCTTGCGCGTCATCAGCCACTGCGCGATCAGGCTGCACACGGTGAGCGCGGAGTCCAGGTACGGGAGTGTGGCGTCCGTATAGCGGCTCAGGAGCGTCGCGAGCGCCAGGGTGCCCGCCACCGCAAGCACGGGCAGGTAGAGGAGCTCGCGCCGGCGAATGCGGGATACGCGCAGCTCGCCATGGCCGGTGCCGCCGTGCAGCCAGTGATACCAGCCGTACAGCGAGATGGCGATGTAGATCACCTGCAGCCCCATGTCCGCGTAGAGCCGCGCGTCGCGGAAGACGAGGACGTAGAGCGCCGTGTTGACGATGGCCGTGGGCCAGCTCCACACGTTCTCGCGCACGCTCAGCCAGACGCTTACAACACCGAATGCGGCCGCGATCCACTCGATCATACTCACGGTGACGCCTCATCGCGCGCCCACTCCGCCCAGCCGGCGGGGAGGTCGTCCAGCTCGTCTACATCGGAGAGCGTGTCGAGGAGGGCGGGCTCGATGCCGGCCGCGTGCAACCGCTCCAGCGCGCGGGCGAGCACCTCGTCCGTGCTCCACGGGATGCCATCGAACAAGCCTTCGATCATCATCCGCATCCCGAGGAGATAGTAGCCCCCGTCGCGCGCCGGGCCGATCACCGCGGGGTGCGACTCCAGCGCATCGAAGGCTCGCCGCAGCAGCGCCGTGGAAAGATCAGGAAGGTCGGAGCCGATGATGACGACGCGATCCGCCCCGTCATGGAACGCGGCGCGGAAGGCGGCCTCCATGCGCGCGCCCAGATCGCCGGCGGACTGCGGGAGGTAGAGCGGGCCTTCGCCGAGCCAGGCGCGCACCTCGGCCCCGGCATCCGCGGGGGTGAAGTGGACGCGCACCTCGCCACCCAGCGCCCGCGCCTCATGGAGCGTGTGCTCGGCCAGGCGCCGGTAGACGCGCAGCGCCCCCTCCGCGCCGAGGGCGGCGGCCAGGCGCGTCTTCACCCGTCCCGCCACGGGCGCGCGGACGAAGACGAGCGTCACCATTCGTGGAAGATCACGAAGACGGCGGCCACGATCAGCGCGAACCCCACCGCGTAGTTCCAGCGGAACTCCTCGCGCAGGTAGAGCACCGAGAAGATGGCGAAGACCGTCAGCGAGATCACTTCCTGGATCGTCTTGAGCTGCGCCGCATTGTACCGCCCGTAGCCCATGCGGTTCGCCGGCACCTGGAAGCAGTACTCGAAAAAGGCGATCCCCCAGCTCACCAGGATCACCGTCACCAGCGGGGCCGAGCGGTGCTTGAGGTGCCCGTACCACGCGAACGTCATGAAAACGTTGGATAGGATCAGGAGCAGGATGGTCGTCATCGTCTCTCTGTGGCCTCCAGTGAGATCGTCGTTCAACCCTCGCCCGCGCTGCGCTTGCCGGAGCGGCGCGGGGCGAAGTCGAAGAGCTCGGTGCGCGCGTAGTGGCCCGTGACGTCCAGCGTCATGGACTCCTCGCGGATGCGGCCGAGGTCGAGCTCCGCCACGATCAGGCGGGGCTCGTCGTACACCGGCTCCACGATGTAGTGGCCGTCGGGACCGATGACGGAGCTCCCGCCGCGCAGCACCCACGCGTCCGGCGATGCGATGCGGCCGGGGTGCGGCTCCAGCTCGGGGGGCAGGGCGGAGGCGCGCATCAGACCGCCCACGGCCAGGACGAAGCAGCGCGCCTCGAAGGCGTACTGCCGGCTGGCCACCTGGTGCATCTCGTGAGCGGTGGGCCACACGGCCACGTGCACGTCCTCGCCCGAGTCGTGCATCGCCTGGCGGGCGAGCGGCATCCAGTGCTCCCAGCAGACCAGGCCACCCACGCGGGCGGCGGGGGTGTCGACGGCGCGGAGGCCTTCGGCGTCGCCGGGGCCCCACACCAGGCGCTCGGTGTAGGTGGGCACCAGCTTGCGATGGTGGTTCAGCAGCCGCCCGTCCGGCGCAAAGGTGAGGAGCGAGTTGAAGAGCGTTCCACGGCCGGGCCCCGCCTCCACGCGCTCGCTCACGCCCACCACCATCGTGATCGCCGCCTCCCGCGCGATGGCGGCGAGCGAGTCGGCGGCGGGGCCGGGGATCGCGACGCTGTCCCGCGCCATCCGCGCGAAGACGGCCTTGGTGGGCGCGTGGTCCCAGAGCGCGGCGTCGCGGCACACGTCCAGCCACGCCGGGTAGCCCGGAAGCCAGGTCTCCGGAAAGGCGACGAGCTGCGCGCCGCGCTCCGCCGCCTCCCGCGCCAGCTGCGCGCTGCGCTGGAGCCCGGCCTCCAGATCCGGCGCGACCTCCGCCTGCGCGATGGCGACGGTCAGCATGTTTGATGTCATCGATGGTGTGTGGAACGAGGATTTCCGTGCGTCCGCCGATTCGGTTAGCTGTCCGGCCGCGCGGGCGCAAGGTGCCGTCTCACTGGATACGCGGCACGATCCGGTACCGACGAGGATTCGTAGATCCGTGATAGACCCCGGTTGCCCGTTCTGGAGATTCGATCGATGAGTACGCCCGATCCCGCCGCGCCGCTCCCGCTCGCCGAAGCGCCCGTGGGGGAGCATGACCGTCGCCTGCTGGAGACCGTGCATCCGCCATTGTGGAGCAACCCCACTCCGAAGTCCAGCTACCACCTGGTGGTGCTCGGCGCGGGGACGGCGGGGCTGGTGACGGCGGCCATCGGCGCGGCGCTGGGCGCGCGCGTGGCGCTGGTGGAGCGCGCGCTGATGGGCGGCGACTGCCTGAACGTGGGGTGCGTCCCCTCCAAGGCGCTGATCCGCGCCGCCCGCGGGTGGAAGGCCGCCGCCGAGGCTTCGGAGCGCTTCGGCGGCCCGGCCTCCGCAGGCGACGGCGACTTCGCCGTGGCGATGGAGCGCATGCGCCGCATCCGCGCCGACCTGAGCCCGGTGGACGGGGCGCGCCGCTTCCGAGACGAGCTGGGGGTCGACGTCTTTCTCGGTGAGGGGCGCTTCGTGTCCGGGGATGCACTGGAGGTGGGAGGCGCGCGCCTCCGCTTCCGCCGCGCGGTGGTCGCCACCGGAGGGCGCCCCGCCGTCCCGCGCATCGAGGGGCTGGCGGAGGCGGGCTACCTGACCAACGAGACGATCTTCTCGCTGACGCAGCGCCCGGAGCACCTGGTCGTCATCGGCGGCGGGCCGATCGGGTGCGAGCTGGCGCAGGCGTTCGTGCGCTTCGGCAGCCGCGTCACCATACTGGACGACAAGGACCAGGTCCTCCCCCACGACGACCCCGACGCCGCGGCCACCGTCGCGGAAGCGCTCCGCCGCGACGGCGTGGAGATCGTGCTGGGGGCGAAGGTGGAGCGGGTGACGCGCATCGGTGCGACGGTCACCGTTCGCTGGACGCGGGGCGGAGCGGCCGCGAGCACCGAGGCAAGCCACCTGCTGGTCGCCGCCGGCCGCGCGCCGAACGTGGAAGACATCGGCCTGGAAGCCGCGGGCGTCGAGTTCGGTGAGCACGGCGTCACGGTCGACGAGCACATGCGCACCACCAGCGCGCGCATCTACGCCATCGGAGACGTGGCGTCGAAGTATCGCTTCACCCACGCCGCCGATGCCCAGGCGCGTATGGTGGTGCGGAACGCCCTCTTCTTCGGCCGCGGCAAGGCGTCCGACCTGGTGATCCCCTGGTGCACCTACACCGCGCCGGAGGTGGCGCACGTCGGCATCACCGCGGACGAGGCAAAGGAGCAGGGCGCCGAGACCATCACCATCCCCATGCGCGAGGTGGACCGCGCACGCCTCGATGGCGAGGAAGACGGCTTCCTCCGCGTGCACCTGAAGGCCGGCACGGACCGCATCCTCGGCGCAACCCTCGTCGCCGACCACGCCGGCGACCTCATCAGCCAGATCACCCAGGCGATGACCGCCGGCATCGGCCTGGGCAAAGTGGGCCAGACGATCTTCCCCTACCCCACCCAGGCCGAGGTCATCCGCAAAGCCGCCGACGCCTGGAGCCGCACCCGCCTCACGCCCGCCGCGAAGAAGGCGTTCCGCCTCTTCTTCCGCGCGCTGCGTTGATAGTTCGGCCTGCTACTACACTCGTCTTGGCGGGCCGAAGCTATCCTCCCATTGTCCATCGCCCTACCGCACGTACTCCCGCCGCACGCTCTCCGCCACCGTGCGGGCGGAAAACGGCCGGCCCAGCGCGGTCGCGGCGGCGGACAGGCGCGGGAGAAGGCCCGGCTCAGAAAAGACGCGGGCGAAGGCGGCGGTCATCTCGACCCTGTTACGGCCGGCGAGTGCGGCGCCGCTTCGCTCCAGGGTGCGCGTGTTCCCCTCCTCCGCGCCGGGGATGGGGCGGGTGAGGAGGAGGGGACGACCCAGCGCGAGCGCCTCGCTCACCGACAGCCCACCGGCCTTGGTCGCCACCACATCCGCCGCGGCCATCAGCGACGGCAGCCCGCGCACGTAGCCGAGCACCCGCAGGCGCTCGGGCGGAAGCCGCAGCGTCTCCAGCCGTGCGCGTGCCGCGTCGTTCCTGCCGCACACCGCCACGATGGTCGCCGCGGGATCCGCCCCATCGAGCGCGGCGAAGACGGCCTCCTCCACCCCGATCCCCAGCCCGCCGCCGGCCACCAGCGCGACCGGCCGTTCCGGGTGCAGCCCCCACTCCACCCGCGCATCCGCCCACGCGGGGACCCGCGCCACCGACGGGTCAATGGGGATGCCGGTCACCTCCACCGCCGCCCCGCGCGCCCGTGGCCGCAGCTCGGCCGCCAGCGCATCCGTGGCCACGAAGTAGCGCCGCACGCCGGGCTGCACCCAGACGCGGTGCAGGGTGAAGTCGGTGATGGCGAGCGCAAAGGGCGGCCACCCCGGGCGCCCCGCGGCGAGCTGGCAGGGGAGGAAGTGGGCGCACAGGCACGCGCTCCACGGATGCGTCAGCACGAGATCGTGGAAGGCGCGGAAGAGGATGCGGCGGGCCGCCGGAGCCCAGTGCGCCCGGTCGTGGTCCATTCCGTCGGTGAGGTGGTAAATCCCCTTCCACACCCGCGGCGCCCGCGCGGCGATCATTTCGAACCCCGCGCCGTACAGCGCGCGCACCCAGCGTGGAGCCAGCGTCAGCAGGTCCACGTGCTCCACCCGGAGCGCGGGGTCCAGCTCGGTGAAGGCGGCTCGAAGTGCCTCCGCCGCGCGCAGGTGCCCGGTGCCGGTGGAGGCGGAAACGATCAGGACGCCGGGTCTCTCCATGGGCTCTCCGCGGCAGTGGGCACGACTCGCTGTACAGGATCGCCGCGGCACGCGGCGTGCCCCCGCAGCCGGGTGTCCGTGAATACGCCCCCACGCACCGGGCCCCTCGATTGACGCACTTCTGGTTCTTTGGCGCGGTGCTGGCCGCCGCGGCCGCCTTCGCCCTGCTCGAGATCCAGATCGAGGGAGAGGAGGGCGGCTGGGCCTCCAACCTCCCGACGTGGCGGATCGAGAACCGCTGGACGAAGCTGTTCTTCAGCGGGCGCCCGCTCACCGGCTATCACCTGTGGGTGCACGCGTGGGTGCTGGTGATGGCGCACCTCCCCTTCGCGCTCGGCTTCGCGCTCCCGTCGCTGCGCGGCGAGGCGCGGATCCTCGCATTCCTGATCTTCTTCTGGATCGCCGAAGACTTCCTCTGGTTCGTCTTCAACCCCGCCTTCGGCCTGCGCCGCTTCACGCGCGAGCACATCTGGTGGCACGCGCCGACGTGGTGGTGGATCGCCCCGCGCGACTACTGGATGTTCGCTCCGCTTGGCGCCGCGCTCTACTGGTACGGCACACGGTAGAGACGCTGGTACGCCGCAACCGTCCGTTCCTGGATCGCGCCCCACGAGGTACCCACGCCCCCTCTCTCGATGACGGGAGGGCGCAGCCCTCTCCTGTTATCGGGAGAGGGGGCAGTCGAGTGTAACGAGACGGGGGTGAGGGCCTACCCCACCAGCGCCGTCTCGATCTGTGCCGCCGCGGTCATGGTGCGGTGCACGGGGCAGCGGTCGGCGATCTCGCGCAGGCGCTCGCGCTGCTCCGCGGTCAGGGGCCCTTCCAGGACCAGCTCGCGCCGGATGTGGTCCACGCACGGCTGGCCAGATGCGCAGCGGGCCTCGTCGAGCGCGTGCACCTTGCCGTGACGCATCCGCACCGAGACCTCCTCCAGCGGCCAGCCCTTCCGCTCCGCGTACATCTTCACCGTCATCCCGGTGCACGCGCCCAGCCCGGCCATCAGGTAGTCGTAGGGCGTCGGCCCCGCATCCGCGCCGCCGACCGCGACGGGCTCGTCCGCCACGAAGACGTGCCGCCCGGCCGAGATCGCGGTGCGGAATCCGGACGGACCCGTCACCGTCAGCACCTCGCCGGCGTCGGAAAGCTCCTCGAGCTTCGGGTGGGGGAGCTCGGGGAGGTGGCGCGATGCCCACGCCGCGATCGCACGGCCGGCGTAGCGCGCATCGTCGCGGTTGCTCAGCAGGTGGTCCGCGCCGTCGAGTGAGATGAAGCTGCGGCTCCCCCGCGCCCCCTGGAAGATCTTCATCGCGTGCTCCAGCGCCACCACCTGGTCTTCGGCGGAGTGGAGGACGAGCAGAGGAAGTTCCAATTGGGCCAGCGCCTCCTCGATGCGGGAGCCGCGCAGGTCGTCCATGAGCTGCCGCTTGACGACGAATGGACGCCCGCCGATCTGCACGGTGGCCGCTCCGTCCGCTTCGATCCGCTCCCGCGACTCCGCGAGAAGACCCATCGCGAGCCACGGATCGGAGGGCGCGCACAGCGTGGCGACGGCGCGCAGCGAGGGGATGCGCCCGGCCGCCACCAGCGCCGCGACGCCGCCCAGCGAGTGGCCCACCAGGAGTGCGGGCGCCATTCCGCGCGCCGCCAGGAACTCCGCCGCCAAGACCAGGTCCGCCACGGCGGTGGAGAAGTTCGTCTCCGCGAACTCGCCCTCGCTCTCCCCCAGCCCCGTGAAGTCGAAGCGCAGCACCGCCAGCCCCTCGCCGTTGAGCGCGCGGGCGATGTTGACCACGGCGTTCAGGTTCTTGGAGCAGGTGAAGCAGTGCGCCAGCAGCACGCAGGCGCGCGGCTCCCCGCTCGGCGGCAGATCCAGCCGGGCGGAAAGGCGCGCCCCGGATGCGCCTGAAAAGGTAAGGGGGATCGAGTGCACGTGGGTCTCTCCGTGGAAAAGCAGCGCGCCGCCCCATTCAAGGAGCGGCGCGCATGGCGTCAGCCTTCCCGCGGCTCGAAGCGGAGCGCCACCCCGTTGTTGCAGTAGCGCTTCCCCGTGGGCGCCGGCCCATCGGTGAAGACGTGCCCCTGGTGCCCGCCACAGCGCGCACAGTGGTACTCGGTGCGTGGCCAGATCATCTTGAAGTCCCGCTTCGTCTCCAGGTGCCCGGGGATGGGGTCGAAGAAGCTCGGCCACCCCGTGCCGCTGTCGAACTTGGTGTCCGACGTGAAGAGCGGAAGCCCGCACGCCGCGCACGCAAAGGTCCCCGGGCGCTTCTCGTCGTTGAGCGGGCTGGTGAAGGCGCGCTCCGTTCCCTCCTCAAAGAGCACGGCGTACTGCTGCGGCGTCAGCTCGCGCCGCCATTCGTCGTGCGGCTTCTCCAGCGGCGTGAAGTCCTGCGTTGTCTCGGACATTCCTGGCCTCCAATCGTTCGTCGTGTAGCGCCGGCCCGGCCGGCTCCGTCGCCATTGTACCCCGCGCACGCCACGCGGGTCGCCGCCAGCGCACGAACGGTTCCGTGGCGCATCTTCTGCACTGCCGCGCCACCGGCACTCAACCGGAAAAGGTGAATGAGGAAGGATGAAGCGGGGCGCGGCATCGCGTGGGGGGGGATCGCCGGGGTGGTGGTGGTGGGCGCCGCGTGGCTGGCGGATTCCTTTCGCCGGTCGCGGCGCGAGAGGGTCACGCACCGCATCCTGGTGGACGTGCTCCTCAACGCCCTTACAGCCGATGACGCCATCACCGCGCGCCACAGCCGCCGTGTGGCGGACCTGAGCTTCGCGCTGGCGCAGCGGTTCGGGATGCCGCGCCGCGAGCTGGCGACGCTCCGCGTGGGCGCGCTGCTGCACGACATGGGGAAGATCGACGACCGCTTCTTCCACATCGTCCACTCGCGCGACCCGCTCAGCGAGGACGAGCGCACGGAGATGGAGTTCCATCCGCACCTCAGCGCCCGCATCCTGGAGCCGCTGGAGCCGATCCACCCCGGCATCGCGGAAGTCGTCGCGTCGCACCACGAGTGCTGGGACGGCAGCGGCTACCCCCGCGGCTGCGGCGCAGAAGAGATCCCGCTGGGCGCGCGCATCATCGCCATCGCCGACGCCTTCGACGCCATGACCCAGCCGCGCGCCTACAAGGAGGGGATGCCGGTGGACGAGGCGTTCGACCGGCTGAGGAAAGGCGCCGGCCGCCAGTTCGACCCGGGCCTCGTGGAGCTGGTCCACACCGATCCCGTCCTAGGCCAGTGGTGCGAGATCGCCTCCGCCGGGCAGACCGACGAAAGACGGGAGCAGGAGGCGGCGCTGAACGCCCCACCCCCCACCCCCGAAAATCCCCCCGAACTGGACGGCACCCCGTCAGTCTGAACGGCCCGGCGACAGAAAAAGCCTCACACAGAGAACACAGAGGGAACTGCAAGGCTACGGAGACCACACGTACACGCATCCGAACATGGGATGTGGTGGTGCACGTGGGAGAGCCCCTTCCTTCACTGCGCGCCTGCGGTCGCGCAGGCGCAGGCGCGGTTCGGCGCTCCGTTCAGGAAGTCGTGTTTGTTCGCTCTGTAGCTCTGTGTTAGCCTCTCAGTAGTAGCAGTAGCAGGTGTGGCCGGAACTGCAGATCCCGGCCGCGTCCGGGCCGTATATACGCTGACAGGTCTGCTCGCAATCCAAGTCGTCCTCGCAGAACGGCCGCTGCGCCTCGGACGCCACCGCCTCCTGTAGCCCGAAGCCGAGCCCCAGAACCACCGTGACCGTAAGTACGGCCCTGCCGAAAGTGGAACGGTTCATCTTGCGCCTCCTGTAAAGGTTTTCCGTACTTCGCGTCTGTGACATTGCGGCGCATAATGCGTGCCCGATGTGTGCGCGCCTCGAACTTCCATCGCGAAGGCCGCCTACTTCTCTTCCGGCTTCATCATCACCAGCATGGGGCCCTGTGCGTCGACGTGGACGGGCGCGGACGCCAACGCCTCCGCCAGCAGCGGCGCGATCCAGGGCTGGTCGGAGCGCAGGATGACGAGCCCGGCCCGCTCCAGCGCCGCCCCGTGCTCGCCCAGCACGCGCAGCGCCGCAAAGAACCGCCCTCGCAGCCGCCCGAAGTGCGCCACGTCCGCGCTCCTCCCGCGGAAGCGCTCCGCCAGCCAAAGATCCTGAGCCGCCAGCGCGAGCACCTGGAAGCGCGCCGCCTCGTCCGCACCCTCGCGGACCGGGGCCCTCTCCAGCACACCCGCCCCCAGCAGCCGCTCCTCGAGCGCTTCCGCCGTCACCTCACCGAGCCCCAGGTAGTGCTCCAGCGCCGCGGCCACCTCCCCCGCCTCCCACACCGAATCGTCCCCAGACATCAGAATCACGAGTTGTAAGTTGTACCCAACCGGCAACCGGAGCACGCTTTCCTCAGCGCCTCTCTCTGCGTCTCCGCGCGAGACCCTTTACGATCCCGCCCCGCGCACCCCACGCCGCGGCTCCAGCATCATCCTCAGCTCCTTCACCCGCAGCGTGATCAGCGGCTCGGGCCTCGGCACCGCGCCCGGCACCGGCCGCAGCCGCCACCGCTGCCCGAGCGTCGCCAGCGCCAGGATCCCTTCCATCCACGCGAACCCTTCGCCGATGCACTTCCGCGGCCCCCCGCCGAACGGAAAGTACGTGAATCGTGGAAGCGCCGCCTCCGCCTCGGGCGTCCACCGCTCCGGACGGAACTCCAGCGGCGCATCCCAGAAGCGCGGATCGCGGTGCGCGAGCCACGGGCTGAGCAGCACCACCGAACCACGCCGTATGCGGAAGCCGCCGAGCACGAAGTCCTCCTTCGGCTCCCGCCCGATCAGGTACGCGGGCGGAAAGAGCCGCATCGCCTCCGCGAACACCCCGCGCGTGTACGGCAGCGCCGCGGCGTCCTCCGCGCCGGGCGTGCGGCCGCCGAGCACGTCGTCGATCTCCGCGTGGAAGCGCGCCTCCGCCTCCGGGTGGGCGCCCAGCAGGTGCCACGTCCAGGCGAGCGCGTTGGCCGTCGTCTCGTGACCGGCCAGAAAGAGCGTCAGCGTCTCGTCGCGGAGCTGCTCGTCGGTCATCCCGCCGCCGTCCCCCTCCTCGTCGCGCGCGGCCAGCAGCAGCCCCAGCAGGTCGGGCCGGTCCACCCCGCTCCTCCGCCGCTCCTCGATGATGCGCAGAATGGTGGAGTCCAGCCGCTCGCGCGCTCGGTGGAAGCGGAGGGTGCCGGGCACCGGAAGCCGGTCCAGGAGCGGCGCCAGCGGGTTGCTCAGGCGCGTGAAAAGGCCGAGCGCATCCGTCAGCGCCCGGCCGATCTCGTCCGCCTCCTCCTCCACCGCCGCTCCGAACAGCGTGCGCCCGGCGATGGCGAGCGTCATCCGGTTCATCTCGCGGCCCACGTCCAGCGTGGTGCCGGCCGTCCACCCCTCCGCCATCCGCGCAGAGAGCGCGGCGATCTCCCCCGCCAGCGCCGCGATCCGCTCGCGGTGAAAGGCGGGCTGCGCCAGCCGCCGCTGCCGCAGGTGGAAGTCGCCCTCGCTGGTCAGCAGCCCGTGGCCCAGCAGCACGCGGGCACGCTGAAGCGCCCGGCTCTTGATGAAGAGCCGGTGCCTCGTCACCAGCACGTCGCGCACACCCTCGGGGTCCGCTACGAGATAGAAGGGGATGGCGCCGACGCGCCAGCGCACCACGTCGCCGTAACGGCGGTGCATCCGCTCCAGCATCCCCAGCACGTCGCGCCGAAGCGCGAGGATGGAGCGGACGGGCGCGCCTCCCCGCGGGCCGGGCGGGTGCAGGACGTCCGCGGCGGCGGGCCCGGATCTCACGCCCTAGTTGCCGCTGGCGGTGCGGATCAGGTTCCCGATCCGTCCCCAGCGCACCTCCGTCACGAACGGCAGCGCGTCCGGCGAAGTCTTGTCGTACGAGTAATACAGGAACATCGGCTTCCCGCGGATCACGTCGCGCGGAATGAAGCCTTTGAAGCGCGAGTCCAGCGAGTGGTCGCGGTTGTCGCCCATCAGGAAGTAGTGCCCGGCGGGAACCACCAGCGGGCCCCAGTTGTTGCGCGTCGGCTGGTAGCTGCGCGGGTCGGCGCCGGGCGCCAGCGCCTGCCGGTGCCAGGTGGGCGCTTCCGGGTCCTGCACCTCCAGCGGCTCGTCCGGCCCCTGCTCGTAAATGGCGTACGGCTCGTTCAGCCGCTTGCCGTTGCGGAACATCACCCGGTCCTTCATCTGGATCGTGTCGCCCGGCGTGCCGATCACCCGCTTCACCACGTCGATCACGGGGTTGTTGTACGTCGGGCGGAATACCACGATCTCCCCCGCCCGCGGGTCGCGGATGGCGGGGAGCGCCACGTCCACCACGGGGAGATGCGCGCCGAAGATGGCGTTGTTGGCCATCAGGTAGTCGCCCACCAGGAGCGTGCGCTCCATGCTCTCGGACGGAATGGAGTACGCCTGCACCAGGAAGGTGCGGATGAAGAGGAACAGGACGACGGCGATGCCGACCGACTTGACCCACTCCAGCGTCTCGTTCTTGGCGGAGGCCCTGGCGGGGGTGCGGCGCTTGGCCACGCCCGCGGCGCTCCGGGTGTTGGGGGAAGCCACGAATCCGGGTACGGTTGGGGGACGCGCCCCGCAGTCCCACCCCCGGGGCGTCGGGGCAGCAGAAGTATCGGGGGCGGGGGAGGATCGCACAACCATCCGCCCCTTCCGCGGGGATACGCCGCACCATTCTCCAAAGTTTCCCCCCGTCCGATGACGGCGCTTGCCGCATCCGAAACTTCGAATCCCGTCCTCGGCAACTTCTCACACCGTTATCCGTCTCGCTTCGCCAATCGCTCGGCAAACATAGACTCCTCTCGGGAAAGAATAATGCCGAAGATTGGACCCGCGACTCGACACCTAGGACCACTCGCATCGCTTCCCAAAACGGAAAGTCCAACTACCCCATTGCGCAAAGTGAACGGGGTATGTATACTCAGGCCCACCTCTCGCGCCACACAATCTCCCCCGCCGGACCAGCGGTAACCCCGGAGAACCCCGATGCAAACGGACCGCCTCCACCTCCACGAGCCCGCCCCCCTTCCACCACGAGCCGCTCTTCACCTGGTCGAAGACGCTCCCCTGCCGTTCGGCGGCGAGGCCAGGACCGGCCCCGCCGACGAGCAGCTGATGGCGCACTATGGCAGGACGGGGTGCGAGATGACCTTCCAGATCCTCCATACGCGCTGGCGCTCGCGCATCCGTGGCTACTTTTTCAAGCGGATCAACGACCGCACCCGTTCCGACGACCTGACGCAGATCGTCTTCATGCGCGTGCACAACAACCGCGAGCGCTACGATCCCACCAAGCCGTTCTCAGTCTGGATCCATGCCATCGCCGGGAACCTCACCATCAACGAGGGGCGCACCGAGTCGCGCCGCCGCGTGCACACCATGACGGATCTGGAGGGCGAGCCCGCCGCGGTGCAGGCGCTCACCGAAGGGCAGTCGATGGAGGTGCGGCCGGACGACTTCACCTATCGGCGCCAGATCCGCGCGCAGGTCGAGCGCGAGCTGGGGCGCATGGATGCCATCTTCGCCGAGCCGTTCCGCCTCCACGAGCTGGAGGGGCAGCCCTACGAGGAGATCTCCGAGGCGCTGAGCGTCCCCGTGGGAACGGTGAAGAGCCGGATGCACCGCGCGCGAACGCAGCTTCGCGAGCGCCTCGGCCACCTGCGCGCCGAGATGACCGACGGGCCGCACCTGTAGCCGCGGCGGCATGCGAGCACGCTTTTCAGGCAAATAGAAGCGTGTTATGTTTCGAACGCGCGGTACGCACTGGCGAGCCGCACGTTCCGTCCGTCCGCTACCCGCCACTCTCCTCCGAGCCAATCGCGCCCGCGTGCGGCTCCCCCACCCGCAGCAGCGACCGAGCATGAAGCACCTGGTCCGCACCCCGCTCTTCCTTGCCATCGTCCTGGGCGTGCAGGCCAGCTGCCAGAACCCAGCCGGCGGCGACAAGAAGCCCCCCGAAGTCAAAACGCCCTCGATCAGCGGCGCCGTCCTCACCGCCGGCGGCGACGGCGTCCTCACGGGTGCCCACCTGGACCAGCTCCCGGCGAGCATCACCGTCGACGGCGTCGCGGTCACCTGGACGTCGCGCACCGCCACCGAGGCGCGCTTCGCCATGCCCGCCGCCCGCCCCTGCGAGGTGGACGGCCGCCCGATCGTGGTACAGGCGGGTACGATGAGCCACACGGGTGCCCTGAAGGTCGCCTCCACGATCGACCTCCAGGTTGGCGAGAGCCGCGTCCTCACCCGCGAGCAGCTCGCCACCCTCTGCCTGCAGCTCCCCGCCGGCACCAACCGCTACGTCTTCACGGCACTGAACCCGAGCCTCGTGTACAGCCCGGCGCCGGACACGCTCTTCACCGTCCACGGCTGGACTGGCGCGGGCGGGTCCGCGGCGAGCGTCTCGTCCACGGTGTCACCCCGCCTTGGAGCGTCGGCCCTCGCGGCCCGTCTCGATCAGCACGCCGCGCTGCACAACCGCGAGTACCCACGGCAGCGGAGTGTGGCCGGTCCTATCACCTACTCGGAAAATCCGCCCTCTTTCGACCCACGGTACGCCACCGCCACCGTCGGCGACACGGTGATCTGGGCGGACCTCTGGAACGACCCATACGGCTGCGACAAGCCGCGCAACCAGGTACCCACCTTCCCAATCGTCGTCGCTGCGACATCGACTTCCGGGAAGACGGTGCTGGCTTACGACTCTCGCACTAGACACAGCGCCGGCTGGAGTTCCGTTGAGACCCGGAATCGCCTCACCCGCGCCGCGGACATGATGGAGCGGTGGGCGCTCCCCGCCGCCCGTGAGATCCTGGGCGCCGACTTCCAGCCTCCCAAAGGTGCCGGAGGCAGGTGGTGGCACGTCTTCCGGAGCGACATCCCGGGCTGGACGTCGGACGGGCGAGTCGGTGCGCCAGTTTCGATCTGCCCCAATGCTTCGGAACTGATCGCGACCATCTCTCACGATCTTCCACCGCAGCATGACTCACAGATGGAATATCTCGCGGGTCTCCTGATCCATGAGTACGGGCACAGCGTGGAGGACGTATTCGAAGTACGGCGCTGGGGCACCTTCGGCGAGCATTTCTCCCACTGGGCCGCGCACGAGGCCTGGGCTCAGTCCTTCCAGGAAACCGCGGCCAGGCTTGCCAGCAATCAGCCCACTGCTGCCCGGTACAGCGGCCTTGTCACCGGTGTGCCGTACGCCGACTTCTACCTGAACGGATATGGCGAGAGCCCGCTGCAGAGTCCCTGGGGTACCGTGGCCGGTGACCGAGGGGGAGTCTACGACCAGGGTGCCCGCTTTCTGATGTTCCTCCGAGAGCAATGGGGCGATGCTACTCTCGGCAGCACCAAGGAGCGCTACTATGCGCGTGTGCTGGCGATTCCCCGATACGGCATTTCGGATATGGCCGCCCTTGTCGGCATGGATGCGACCACGGCTCTCGATCGCTGGAGCCTGGCTGAGGCGATTGACGACATCGTGGACCCCGCAGTTGTGGCTGCACGTAGCCTCCCGCAGATACAGACGTGGGTGCCGCAGGACAATGGGCCTCTGTCAAGTACAGCGATCTCCAAGACTGCTAACACGGCGCGCCGGCTGGTGGTAGGGCGCGGCAATTACGCAGCTGTCTACGCGTGGGACTACAATGCGGACGCGGGGAAGGGTATCTCGCTCACGTTCAGCGGGTTCGGTTCGGCACCGTTCATCGCCCGAATTACCCGGGTCAAGTAGGAAGCACGTTTTGGATTGAACAAAACCGCCGGTCCCCTTCGGGCCGCCTTGTTCACGTCTCCACCTCATCCCACAGAGGGTGCCCACGGGAGAGGGCACCCTTTGCCGCGCCGTTACTCCGTTCCGGCGTGCCGACCGGTCAAGTCGTGGGCGAGCCGTGCCGCCTCGATACGGCGCCTGGCCCGGATGCGGACGAGGAGACGGATCGAGTCAGTCTGCGCCCTAACAGAAGGAGGGGCGTGCGCATCGGTTCCGTGTGCTTGCGCCTTGGAGTTGCCTCCCGCCAGCCGTGCCGCCTTTGCCTCCACCGGGTGCGCAGCCGCCCAATTCTCCAACCACCGATGGAGGGCCGGCATCACTGAGTCCCGTGAGTGGTTGTCTCGCGCGACACGCAGTACCGCTTCTTTGGTTCTCTCGCTGACTTCCGGCACACTGACCAAGTTTTCCTCGTAGAGCATCCGGGCGACAGCGGCCGCCGCCGGGGCCGGAGCAAGGATCGGCCGATCGGCTGCGCGCGCCGTCTCCTTGCCGCTCCGGGCCTCGCTTTCCTCTCCCGCCTGGCACCCGCCCACACCCAGTGCCAGAATGGCGATCGCGGAAACCATCTTTAAGCCTGGCTTGGTCATCGGAGTGCTCCTCAGAGCGGTGTTTGTGGCCCGCCGGGACCGCCTGAGCCTATGCAGTCCGAGTAGCTGCCACTGCTGGGAATCGAATAGTACGCAGCGCCAACCCGGCTCCGGTCGTCCACGATGTAGAGCGTTACGTCCTGCGATGCGCACTGCTCCGGAGACAGCTCCAGAACCGAGGCGCGCGACTGATAGCTCCCTCCGGGTCCGGAGGTGAGGTCGAGCGGCTGCACGTAGACTTCCCAGAACATGTCCACAATACGGCCGTCTACGCTCTCACCCGAGCCGGTCAGCCGGTGCGTCCCATTGATCACCTCCGCGGCGATGGCTCCCGTCGGGGTGGAGGGTGGCGGCACTAGTTGCTCGAAGCCCCTCGTGCAGGTGAAGAAGAGAGGGCCAGTTCCGTTGATGCAGTCGCTGCCTCTCCACTCGGAGCGAGTGTGATCGTAGAAGCCGCTCTGGGAGGTGGTCTGGCCGTTCGCATCCAGCACGTAGAGGGTCACCCACGCTTCATCTGGCACCCAGTGGGGGCCATTGTCGAAGGCGCCCGTTGCGCTCCCGAGGTTCGCGTTGAGCACGAGTGGGTGCTGCGCCAGGTTGGGTGACTGGGGCCAGCCTCCCGCGCTGCTCCCCTCTGTTGTAAGCACACGCCAGATCCCCCTCTGGACGTTGCCTGACGATTTCTGGTCGTTGCTAAAGAAGTTGTAGGTGCTCGCCCCATTTCTGGAGGCGTACCTGTAGGGCGCGATCTCATCTCCGTTTCCGCTGTAGGAGAACTTTCGCTCGAACTTGTCGTCCGTTTGCCAAAATTCGACCTGGAACTCGGCCCAGGCACGAACGATAGGTACGTCTCCCACGGATTCGTCCAGCAGGACCTCCCATCGTGCGTTTCCTGACTCCTTGGGGCACTGGTTGTCCCAGGCGACGTCCCAGCAAAAGTCTCTCGGGTCGTGCCACCACCCGCGGTAACGCCACTTCAGCCGAGCGCGTGTCATCTTCAGCGCCCTGATGTCCTGGCAATTCTCTGGGCTTATCCGGCCGTCCGCGTCTACCACTTTCAGACAGACGCGGAAGATCCCTGTCGTGTCATATGCCCGTCGAGCGCTGGACGAGCTCAATTCATCGGTCGCCACCCCCGTCCCGCCGGACACGAACCGGTTGCCATCCCAGCGCATTCCGTCCAAACCCCAACTCCAGATGTACTTCGAAATGGCGCGGCCGATTGGACTCGATGAATTGCTCGCGTCGAGATCAAACCACTTGCGCATGTACACAGAACCACGCGTGGTCCATTTGGCGACCGGCGCCGCATCTGTGATCCGATTGCGAAAGCTGTCCTGCGCCTGGAATCTGTCTTCATACTCATCATAGACTCTCACCCTCGCCCTCACGAACAGTGTATTGGCCGATCGGGCTTGGAGCGAGGTAACGAACGTGTGGTTCTTCCTCGCCTCGACTCGGGCGCATGTAGGGTTGGGCGCTCCCGCCACCATCACCGGGTTCTCGGGAGTGACGGTGAGACAGAGTGTTCGAGTGGCGTTGCTTTGGTTGCTCGTTAGATAGCTGATCGTCTTAACCTCTCCTTCCAACCAGTACAAATCCGGAGGGGTAGGCGGCACCTGAAGCGTCGGGTTGACCAGCAGCAGAGCCGCGGTGACGGTAAACGTCTGCGCGGCGGTGTGGTTGCCGGCCTGGTCCACGGCCGTGACGGTTACCTGATTTGTCCAGGGGTGCTCGGCGGCCGCGGCGACGGAGACGGACTGCGCCACCGTTGCGGTGCCGAAGGGGGTGCCGATCTCCACGCACGCCGCGGGGGAGGGCGACGGGGAGACGACGCTGCCGGCGGCGGCCGATCCGGCGCCGACCGTGGCGGTGAAGCAGTAGCTCACCGCCACGTTGCTCTGGCTGGTCAGGGTGGCCGACCCGCTCCCGCTCTGGCCGGGGAGAAAGGTCTGCGCCGGGAAGGCGGAGAGGAGGGGCGCCGCACGGATGATCCGCGGAGTAACCCGGAAGCCGCCGGGCGCGAAGAGCGACGGATCGCCCGTGTCTTCCACCCGGATCGAGAGGTCGGAGGGGACGCCGCCATACGCGTTCGCCGGGATCCCGTAGGTGAACGACACGCTGGCAGAGCCGTAGGCCGGGATCGTCTGGTTCGCGGGATCGCCGGGGTCAGGGATGGCGGCGGGGTTGGACGAGCTCACCGGGGCGGAGAACGTGCGCGGTGCGTTGGAGCAGTTTTCGATCGTGTAGGTGACGGTGGCGGCCGTGCCGGGCGCCTGCGGTTGTGCCGGCACCCCGGCCGGTCCCGCGAGCGTCGGCGCGCACAACTCGAGCGCCGTGGTCACCGCGAAACTGGAGGGCGAGCCGAACGCCGCGTCGCTCGCCTGGAGCGTGGGGCGGCTGCGCGTGAGGTGCACGGAGCGGTCCTTCATGCGATAGGGCAGGGTGACGCTCCGCACCTCGAACGGGGCAAACGACTCCGTCCGTGGCGCGCCGCCCGGGAGCACGTCCGTGTCCCCCTCCGTCGCAAGGGTGAGATCGCGCTGCGCGTTGGTGCAATTCTGGAGTTGCCAGACCACGCTGAAGGCGGCGCCGGGTCGCTCGGTTCGGCCGCCCGGCGCGGCGACCACGCTGGGGGCGCAGACCTCGAGCTTCGTGCGCACGACGAAATCGGCGATGTTGCTGGATGGCGGGACGTACTGCGGATCCACGTCCACGACGAGGAGCCTGCCGCGGCTCTCGGTGCCGGCCAGCGAGGGGCGCTTGAGCCGATACGTCACCTGCACGCGGTGCGAGCCGCCGCGCGGGATCGACACCGCCGCGCCCGTGCCCTGCGCGCTCACGACCTGGAGGTCGGCTGTGGCTTCCGCGCGGATGTTGAAGTCGCGCCGCGCATTGGAGCTGTTGACCACCGACCATTCCGAGGTGAACTGCTCGTCCTGGCCGGCTTCACGCGCGGCCGGCGCGGAGATCGCCGGAGGGCGTGGGAGAAAGCGGGCCGTGACGCGGAAGCACTGGCGCGCCGGCGGCAGCGTTCTGGCCTCGGCGTCGGAGAACGTCATGCATGCGTCGCGATGATCAAAACCGTCGACGCTGTCGTCGAGGGTGTATACCAGATCAGTCGTTTGCGGCACGCCGCGGGTGTACGGATGGCTCCCCGGCTCGGCCGAGGGTGCGCGGGAGAGGGCCGGCTGCTCCGTCGCCGCGAGCACCATCATCCGCCGCATGTTGGTGTGACTGGTCGAGGTCCAGCGCACCGGGAACGGGTCCCCGGGCGTGACGGTCACGTCAGCGGGGTCGGAGAGCTCCAGCGGACCCAGCACCAGTTCCGTGGCTACGCTGAAGAAGCCGTTCAGCGCCGGGCACCGGTCGTCGTTCGCTTCCACCGGCAGGACCGACACCTGGCCGGCCTCCGCATCGGGATCGAGCTGGAAGCTGGCGGTGACCGTCTGGGAGCCACCGGCGGGCACCGTCACGCTCGCGGGCCCGGTGGCCACCGGGATCACCGATGCGTTGCTGGAGGAGAACGCGAGCGAGAAGCTGCGGGAGCGCGCGCCCGGATTGGTCAGTGTGAACACGCCCGTGCCCGGCTGCCCCGGCCGCAGGTTCTGGTCGGTCGGGGAGTCGAGGCTAGGCGTCGGCTCGCAGACGGGTGGGGGCGGCGGTGTGCTCACCGTCGTATCCACGGGAGTGGTAGGCACGGGAGTGGTGATGGCGACTTCGGGGGCGCCGACGTTCTCCGTGCCGTCCGGATCGTCCTCGCCCGCCCAGCACTGCACGCGGTTGAGCGCGTTGGAGACGTAGGGCGAATAATCAACGGAGCAGCGCTGCCCCGTCTTCAGGTGGCGCACGCGCAGGTACGCGCGCCGGCCGCCGCCCTCCAGGCGATTTTCCTCCACGACCACGCCGGGAGAGCGGCGGAAACCCTGGCCGTCGAGCTGCTCCAGGGTCCCGAGCGAGCCGGTCCGCTGGCGGAGGACCTGCTGCTGGTTGACGAAGTGCACCAGGTCCTGGCGCATCTCGGCTTCGGCGGCGCGGGCACGGTACCGGCCCGTGGCGGCGTAACCGGCCCCAGCTACGATGCCGAGTACCACCAGCACCATCAGGATCTCCACTCCGGTGAATCCGCGGATGTTGCGCTTTGCAGGTCGCATGGCAGGGGGAGGGGCGGAGGTATGAGTACGTTTGCTGATCCTGCAAATATAGATACCCTGATCAGCAAATAGGGTTCTCCTCTTGAGGAAGGTCGTGCTGGCGGGGTGATTCAGGACGACGGGCTTGATTCGGGTGCGCCGATCGGAGTGCGAGGGGACGTAACAGCCGGAGGCACGGAGAAACTGATCTCCGTGCCTCCGTCTGCGCGCACACCGGCTCCTCCGCGTCTCCGCGTGAGACAGTCCGTTCGCTTCAAAGGCGCAGGTGACCATCCGGCGGGAGGAGGCGGATGGGATCGACGCTGTGGTAGCCGTCCGCGCGCCGCACGTAGGCCTCATAGTGGAGATGGGGGCCGGTGGTGCGCCCCGTGGCTCCGACGCGGCCGATCAGCTGGCCGCGCCGCACTCGCTCGCCGTTGCGCACGGAGAGGGCGGAGAGGTGGGCGTATCGCGTGAGAAACGTGTCACCGTGGCGGAGGTCCACGCCGGTGCCGTAGGTGGGCGAGCGAAAGGTGGCGAGCACAACGCCGTCCGCCGTGGCGAAAACAGGCGCGCCGTGCCGGGCCGCGATGTCCAGCCCCCAGTGCGGCAGGACGCGGCGCACCACCGGGTGGTACCGGCGCGGCCCGTAGGCGCTGGTGATGGTTCCCGCTGCCAGCGGCGCCGCGTCCGGGATAAAGAGGCGCGCCGAGTCCACGCGTGCGGCGATGCGCGCCTCGCGGCTCCGGAGCTCCTCGTAGCGCGCCAGGAGCGGGCTGGGGCGCAGCGGGCCGGGCGCCAGCCCTACACGCGCCTCCACCCGGGAGATGCGCCCCTCCAGGCTGTCCAGCCGCAGCGACAGGCCCGCGTCGGCCGAAGGCGGGGCGGCGCGCAGAATACCTGCGCCGCACGCCGCCACCACGAGCGCACACGCCAGCGCCGCCCGCGCGGGGATCACGGGTCGAGCGGCGTGTTCGCCACGCGCGGCGCCGAGGCGGGACGCGCGGGTGCGGTGGGGACCGTCACCACCTCGTCGATCGGCAGGAGCGGCGACCCCGCCCCAGGGCCGCTCCGGTTCTCGAGCACCACCTCCATCCGCGCCTCGCCACCCTCATCCGGGTACAGGCGCACGCGTGGGCCCCGCACCCCGAGCTGGCGGGTGAGCGGAAGGATCTGCTCGGCGCCCACTTCCAGCTTCTCCACCCGCGTGGCGAAGAAGCGCCCATCCGCCTGCCGCGCCACGCGGGATGCATAGATGCGCTCCGCCTGCCGCTCCAGCAGCCAGAAACCCGTCCCGGCGGGCATGTCGGCGAGCGGGATGACGACGCCGTGGCCGTCGGGGACGCGGTACGTGCCCGAACGCGGGACGGACGAAGCAGGCAGCCAGCCCAGGCGCGTGCGCGCCAGCGACGAGAGGGTGAGGCCGTACCCTTCCGGAAAGAAGCACTCGCTCTCCCCCAGCCCAAGCTTGTGGAGGATCAGGCGCGTGGTCCCCATCACGTCCGGCTGCGCGCCGCGGGGGACGTGGACGGCCAGCACGTGCCCCGCGCGCAGCCGGCGCCCGCCCGAGCGCAGCTCCAGCTCCGGGTGCACGATGCGGCTGGCGAACGGCGTGTCCGACTCCACCGTCAGGATCACCAGGTCGATCTCCCCGTCGTCGTCGCGGGAGGTGGGGATGCCGTCCGGGCCGTCATTGTCGTAGACGCTCAGGTCCAGCTGGCGCGCCCACGATTCGAGCGCCATCGACGCCAGGCGCTCCAGCTCGCGCGGCTGCCCCGCGGGCGCGCGCCACTGCGGCGCCACCAGCAGGGGAAGGGTGCGCGTGGTGAAGCGCATCGCCCCGCCCGACTCGCGCGTCAGCAGGTCGCGCACGGTGCCGCCCTCATCGGTCCCTTCGCCGAAGAGGCGAGCCGCGAGGGTGCGCTCGTCGTAGGTGGGGACGCGGTTGCCTGTGGATACGGGGATCACCAGTGCCCCCAGCGGCCCCACGCCGGCGTAGCGCGCGCCGGGGAGCGGCTTCAGCCCGCCCTCGTTGACCAGGCCGGCCGGGAGCGGAGGCCCGGCGGCGGGCGCGGGATACGCCCCCCCGGACCCGGGGTATCCAGTGAGGGAGCTTGCCGGCATGAACGGCCCGTCCGCACGGCGCAGCCCGCCGGCCGAGGCGCAGGCGGAAAGCGCCAGGAGCGCGGTGGCGATCGGGCCGATGCGGAGGGCGGTCTGGAGATGGGCGGAACGCGGCATGGCTTCCTGCGGTGCGGACGGTGGCGGACCCCGGCAGGGAGCCGGGCGGGTGGCGGCGGGCAATCAAGCCCTCTGCACTCGAAATACCCCGAATCAGAGAACAGGCTCACGACCATGGAACAGCCCCGCCTCAACCTCCTCCTCCGCACCCTCATCGACCACAAAGGGTCCGACCTCCACCTTTCCCCCGGAATCGAGCCGCGCATCCGGGTGGACGGCGAGATGATCCCCCTGCAGATGACGGCGCTGGCGGGCGGCCACATCCAGGCCGTGGTGCAGGAGGTGATGGACCCGCCGCTGCGCGAGCGCTGGCGCGACACCGAGGACCTGGACTTCGCCTACGAATCGCCGGATCTGGGGCGCTTCCGGGTGAACGTCTACACGGGCCGGCGCGGCGTCGGGGCGGTGCTTCGGGTGATCCCGGCCGTCATCCCCAGCGCGCAGGATCTCCGCCTTCCCCCGGCGATCACGGGGCTGGCGCGCATCCCCAACGGCCTGGTGCTGGTGACGGGCCCCACCGGCTCCGGCAAGTCGACCACGCTGGCGGCGCTGGTGGACCTCATCAACCGGCAGCGCGCGGGACACATCATCACCATCGAAGACCCGGTGGAGTTCACGCACGAGAGCCGCACCTCAATCGTCACGCACCGCGAGGTGGGGCGCGACGTCCCTTCCTTTCCACGCGCGCTGCGGGCGGCGCTGCGCGAGGATCCCGACGTGGTGGTGGTGGGCGAGATCCGCGACGTGGAGACGATGCAGCTCGCCCTCTCCGCCGCGGAGACGGGGCACCTGGTCTTTGGGACGCTGCACACCAGCAGCGCCACCAAGACGGCTAACCGCGTCGTCGACATGATGCCCCCCGAGCGGCAGCAGCAGGTGAGGACGCAGTTCGCGGACGTGCTGCGCGCCATCGTCACGCAGCGCCTGGTGAGGAAGCGCGGCGGCGGCCGTCTGGGCGCCTACGAGATCCTCCTCAACACGACTCCGGTGCAGAACAACATCAAGGAGAACAAGCCGTCGCTCATTGAGGGCGCGATGAACGACAAGGCCAGCGGGATGCAGACGCTGGAGCGCGCCCTTGCACTGATGGTGGTGCAGAGCTGGGTAGAGGAGGACGAGGCGATGGCCGCCGCCAACAGCCCCGAGAGCCTGCGCACCGAGATCGGCTCCCTGCGCGTTCCCGATCGCGCCCGGCCCTGGTGAAGAAAACCATCACACAGAGAACACGGAGGGAACCACAAGCCGCAGAGAACCCCTTTGCCCTTCTCTCCTTGCCCTCTGTGTCTCTGTGTGAGGCGCGGTTCTGGATGCCTTTGCCTCGAGAATGCAAGGGTTGATCCCTGGATGTTTATCAGTTAACTTGTTCACCTGCAAACAGTTAAGACGGTTCGCCGGATGGATTGCGGCGCTCCCACGGATTCGCTTCCCGGCGCCGGCTGCACAGTGCGGGCGCCCCGAAACGCGAGATTAGATCGGACATGAACTCCAACCTTCAGGCACTCGCGGCCGCAGCCGTCATCTTTGGCATCGCCGCGTCGCTTCCGAACGATACAAAGAGCGCCGCCGCACCCGCTGAAAAAGCGCCGCCGCCCGCCGCCGCCGCGTTCAGGCCTGCCGCCCAGGCCGTGCTGAGCGGCGTGGGGATCGAAAAGGCCGCGCCCGTGGAAGAGCTGTCCGAGGCGGAGACCGCGCTGGCCGCCCTCGCCGGTGACGTCCGCAAGCAGAGCCATCCGGACGCGCTGCGCCTGGCCTTCGAGGCCTACTACAACTATAGGGCGGAGAATCCAGACGAGGTCCGCAAGCCGTACCTGTACTTCGTGGACTACGGGCTGGACAGCCGCACCAGGCGCGGCTACGTCTTCGACATGGAAAAGCTGCGGGTGGTGGACGGACCCTTCGCCGTGGCCCACGGCCGCGGGTCCGGCGCCAAATACGGCGTACCGACGAAGTTCACCAATCGTGAGGGGAGCGCCACCTCTTCGCTCGGGCTGTTCAAGGCGCGCGAGGTCTACGCCTTCACCGGTCACGCCGGCGGCGAGGTGTACCGCTCGGTGGGGCTGCGCCTGGACGGGGTCTCCGGCCGCTTCAACAACGCCGCCCGCCAGCGCCGCGTCGTGGTGCACGGCGCGCCGTACGTGAGCGAGAGCGAGGCCGGACGCAGCGAAGGGTGCCCCGCGATGGACCCGGCGCGCGCCAGGAAGCTGATCCCCAGGATCGGCAACGGCGGGATGGTCTTCCTCTTTTCGCCGCTGGACAAGACGTGGCTGAAGAGCGACCCCTGGGTGCATCGGGACGCGCTGAACGGATGATGCGAGAGGGGGCTCCAGGCGAGTGAAACGTGGAGCCCCTTTGGCAACATCCCAGAACAGCAGCAATACTGCACCAAAGTTGTGACACGGAGCGCAGATGCATCGTCCGTGTTACGAGTAAGGCAGTTAAAGTGGTCATTGATGGCAGCATGTTTGCGCGGATCGTATGTTTACCTCCACGCGTGCTGCCTCCCTACGCCGCGCTCCCCCTGAAAGGCGATTTCCGCATGGCTCTTGGTGAGATTCGCGAGTTTCTCGATGCGCATACGCCCCTCCTGCGGTCTCTGGAAGACCGCACACGCCGCGAATCCACCCCCTCCGCAGACCGAGGCGCCACCCGCGAGGCGCTCATGGAGCTCAGCCTCGCGCTGGAAGAGCTGCGCGTGTCCGAGGAGGAGCTGCGCGTGCAGAGCGACATGCTCAGCGCCGTGCAGCATGCGCTGGAGACGGAGCGTGAGCGTTACCTGGGCTTCTTCACCCACCTCCCCGACCCGTGCCTGGTGACCGACGCGGCCGGGGTTGTGCGCGAGGCGAACCGCGCCGCCGGCGAGCTCCTGGGCGCCCGGCCGGAAGCGCTGGGCGGAAAGCCGCTTGCCGTGTTCGTGGGCGAGGAGGACCGGCGCGACTTCCGCAACCGCATCCTGGAAGGGCTTCCGCTGGATGAGACGGCGGAGTGGGAGGTGAGCCTGCGCCCGCGCGGCAGCCTCCCCTTGCGCGTAAAGGCGCGGGTGAGCGTGATGCGTGAGGCGCAGGGCCGCACCGCCCTGATATGGGTCTTCCGCGGCCTGGCCGATTCGCTGGACGCGGCCCGGGACGAGACCACGCTGCTGGAGGCGATGCTGGACGCCCTGGCCACGCCGGCCTGCGCGCTGGACCTGGACGGCACCCTCCTTCGCTGGAACCGGGCCGCCACCGACGCGCTGGGCTGGGAGCCGGAGACGGCGGGCGATGCCTGCCCGGTGCGCTTTCCGGGCGAGGAGTCGGGGGGCGAAGCCCTTCTCCGGACACGCGAGCGGCTGGACGGCGTGCCGGCCGAGGTGACGCGCGGCAACGGCCAGGTGGTACGCCTGCGCGCCTCCGTGGCGCCGCTCCTGGCCGGAGATGCGCGGCGCGGGACGCTCCTTACCTTCGCCGCGGAGGCGCCCGAGGCGCGCACCACCGAGCGCGACGACGCGGAGTCGATCCTTCAGCAGTGCCGCTCCGCCCTCGCCGGCGAGGCGGCGGCCGGAACCGTTTACGAGCGGCTCCGCACCTGGATCGCGTCCGGGCTGCACCTGGGCCACCTGCGCCCGGGGAGCCGCCTTCCCAGCATCCGCCAGGTGGCGGACGCGGCCGGGGCCGAGCACCGCGCCGTCGCCGCCGCCTACCGCGCCCTCGCCGCCGAGGGCCTGGTGGAGGTCCGCAACCGGCAGGGCGCCTTCGTGGCCGGCGCCTGGGAGCCCGCGGCGCCGCCGCTGGGCGAGACGGCGGACTGGCTGGCGGGGGTGCTGGAAGGCGCCTCGGGGCTGCGCATCCGCATTCCGCAGCTCGCCGACGTGGTGGGCCGCTGGACGACCTCCACCCGCGTGCGCTGTGCCTGCATGGAGTCGGTGGAGGACGAGCGGGCGGCGCTGGTGGCGGAGATGGCGGGGCAGTGGGGGATGGAGGCCATTCCGGTGGCGCCCGGCTCCTTCCGCGCCGACGGCCGCGGGGCTCCGGAGGCGCTGCACGGCGTGGAGCTGATCGTCACCACCGCCTTCCACGCGACCGAGGCGCACGCCGCCGGCCGCGCGCTGGGAGTCCCGGTGCTGGTGCTGGCCGCCGGCCCAGAGATGGTGCAGGCGGCGGAGGAGCGGCTGTCCGAGGGTCCGTTGACCGCCGTGGTGGCCGATGCGGGTTACGCGGCCCGTCTCCGCTTCCTGCGCGGCTCCGAGCGCCTTCGCGTGGTGCTGGCCGACGATGCGGCCGCGATCGCGTCGCTCAACCCGTCGGAGAGCGTGCTGCTGACTCCGGCCGCGCGGCAGAAGCTGGGGAGCGACTCCCCGCGGATGCTGGTGCCGCTCCCGTCGTTCGTCTCCCGCACTCCGGCGCGCACCATCGCGGCGCTGCTGATCCAGCACAATCTCGCGCCGGCCCGGCGCCGGGGGTAACCCGCGGGACGCTGTCCTGAACGCAACGGAGGCGAGGGACCCGCAACACCGGGGTTTCTCGCCTCCGTTCTTTGCGACGCATCCGGGCGGGCTGCGCATGACGTATGGTTCTCGTGGAGGGTGGTGGTCGAGACCCGGAACGATCGCGGGAGTTGCGGCGCATTTCCGGGCACGGGCGCGATGAATCGCGCCCCTACGGTTTGGTCCTGTCCGAGCCGCCATCCCGCCACTCGGACGAATCCCGCCCCCGAGTCCGCGCAGGCGGACTTGTGCCGTTGTTGCCGCGAGTTCACTCGCCCCACCACCCTGTGAATGCACCCGAGCTCTGCTCTCGTCCCTGCACTGGCCGCGATCACCGCCCTCGCCGCCACTGGCTGCTCGCCGAGGCGGGCGGCGGAGTCGCTGCTGCTGGGGAGCCACTTCGTACGCACTGAGGGCGTGGCGTACGGGCCGGAAGCGCGGCAGCGGCTGGACGTGTACCGGCCGAAGGCGGTACGCGCACCCGCACCATTGGTGGTGTTCCTCCACGGCGGGCGCTGGAACAGCGGGACACGCGGGGACTACCGCCTCCTCGGCGATGCCCTCACCCGGCGCGGGTGGGTGACGGTGGTCCCCGATTACCGTCTCGCGCCCGCGGCCCGCTTCCCGGCTTGGGTGGAAGACGGGGCGCGTGCCGTCCGCTGGGCACGCGACAACGCCGCGCGCTTGGGCGGAGACAGCACCCGCATCTTCGTGGTGGGGCATTCCGCCGGGGGCCACAGCGCCGCGCTCCTCGCCCTCGACGAGCACTTCCTGCGCGACGCCGGAGTCCCCGCGGGTGCGGTGCGGGGCTTCGTCTCGCTCGCGGGGCCTGTCGACACCACCTGGACCGACCCGGACATTCAGGCGCTGATGGGCCCGCGCGAGGGCTGGCCCGCCACCTACCCCACCACCCACGTTGACGGCACCGACCCTCCGCTACTCCTCCTCCACGGCGGCGGCGACCGCACCGTAGCGGTGGAGAACTCCGTGCGCCTGGCCACGCGCATTCGGGATCGTGGCGGGTGCGCGCGCTCCATCGTGTACGCGGGCGTGGGACACGTGCAGATCGTGGTCGCGCTGTCCGCGCCCCGCCTGCGGATCGCGCCGGTGCTCGACGACATCGACGCCTTCGTGCGCGACCCGCGCCGCGGCTGCACCGCGACAGGCTAGAGTCTGCTCACACGGAGTACGGGTGGTGTGCGGACCCGGTTCACAGACGCAGAAGAGGCCCGGAAACCGTTACGGTCCCCGGGCCTCTCCGCGTGCGATGATTCAGGAAGCGGCCGGGCGGGCGGCACGCTTGCGGGGAGCGCCTCGGCGGCCCCGGGTGCCTCGCTCGCCACGGGCGGTGGCGGCCGCGCGCTCGGCCTGAAGGGCGGCGCGGGCCTCCGCGCGGGCTGCCTTTCGGCGTGCCCGGCCGTGCTCGCGCGTCTCCTCGAGCTCCTTAAGGAACATCTCGGATGCGGTCGCGAACGCCCCGCGCTTCCGCAGCTCCGTCAGCAGAACGCCGGTGAACTCCTGCACCGCGCGCCGCAGCGAGCTGTCCGACGCATAGCCGCAGGTGTACGCCACGGAGAGCACCGTCTGCGCCTGGTCGTCCAGGAGCTCGCAGGCCAGCAGCACGCGCATCCACGCCAGGATCCGGCGTGGGGGCGGCAGGTCCGCCTGCTCGGCCCATCGCAGCAGCGTCCGCTCGGAGAGGCGAAGCGCCGCGGCCAGGTCGCGCCCGTGGCCGCCCTCGGCCACCACTTCGGCGGCGGCCATCAGCAGGGCGCGCGCGCGGCCGGAAAGGTTCGCCGGGAGGGAGCGCTCCAGCAGGCTCTGCAGCGGCCGCCCCTGCGCCGCCCGCAGGCGTCGGGTGATCGCCTCCAGCGTGTCCTCTTCATCGAGCGCGATGATCTCCTTCACGCCCCACTCGCCCAGCGTGCGCAGGTCGCGCATCCGCCCGCGCTGCACCTCCAGCGCGGCGATCACCGTCGCCGTGGGGAACTCCCACAGCAGCGAGCGCAGCTCGGGCGCCAGCTCCGCCTCGGAGCCGTAGGTGCGCCGGTACGGGTCCACCACCACCAGCGCGGCCGGCGGCGACTCCTGGAGCGTCGTGCGCAGCACGTCCCAGTCGGAGACGAACTGGGTCTGGAAGCGCTGGCTGCCGATGCGCCGCATCCGCTCCTTGAACACGGAGTCGGGATGCATCACGATCAGCGGCCGAAGAATCGGTTGCATGCTGCCTCAGCTCGGCTGGATGAACGTACTCGTGTCGGATCATGTCATACGTAGAACTCACTCCAAGTTACCGCGTTGATCCCTGTTTGTCCAGCGTTTCCGCCAAAAGGCTGGTATTTGGAGGACTTGTAGCCATACGCGGTTTACGTTGATCGTGATCGGATGCGGTGTTCGGAGGGAGTTCGTGTGTGGCGCGAGTAAGCACGGCGGCCGACAAGGAGCAACGAGGTGATGAGCGGGTCGGGGGACAGCAGCCGCGCTACTTCGTCGCCTCTCTTCGGGCGGCTTCCGCGGCAGCGCGGGCGCGGCGGTCGGTGGCGGCGCGGCCCCGGCCGGTGACGATGCTCTCCGGCCCCAGCTCCTTGAACTCCGCAAGCTCCTGAATGAAGGCGTGCGTCGCGCGCTCGAATGCGCCTTCGCGTCGCAGGTGTGTGGGGATGGTGCCGAGGAAATCCTGCATCGCGCGCCGCAGGCTGCTGTCCGACGCGTAGCCGCACGCGCACGCCACGCTGAACACGGTGCGCCCCGGGTCATCGAGCAGCGACGAAGCCAGCAGGATGCGCATCCAGGCCAGGATCCGGCGCGGCGGGGGGAGGCCGGCACGCTCGGCCCAGCGCAGCACGGTGCGCTGTGAAAGATGAAGCGCGCGCGCCAGGTCGCGTCCCTTCCCGCCCATCGAGACCACCTCAGCCGCCGTCATCAGCAGCGTGCGCGACTGGCCAGACACGGTGGCGGGAAGCGAGCGCGCCAGCAGGTTCTGCAGCGGACGGCCCTGCGCCAGCCGCAGCCGGCGCAGCATTCCCTCGCCGGTGTCGTCCTCGTAGATGGAGATGACGTCCGCCACTCCCCACTCTCCCAGCGTGCGGAGGTCGTGCGAGCAGCCGGCGCGCACGTCGATCGCCGCCACCACCGTTATCGAGGGGAACTCCCAAAGGAAACCGCGCAGCTCCGGAGTCAGTTTCCAGAGGCCGCGCGCGTTCTTGCGGTAGGGATCCAGCAACAGGAGAGTGGAGGGAGGGGCCTGGGCGGCGGCGGCGCGCAGCTCGGGCCACGCGGAGACCGATTGGCAACGGAAGGACTTTGCGCTAATCGATTGAACGCGTTCCCGGAATGCACCATTTGGGTGCATGATCAGCAGTGTACGGCGCGGCGGGGGCATGACGTGTCCGGAATTAACTGGAGCCAGACGAAAGAAGAATGGGCAGTCGGGCGGCCGCACGCACAAATATACTGTGCCTCACGTGGCCACCGCGCCCTGCCCGTACCAACTCCCTGCACATTGGAACCTCAGTATGAAGACCGCCCGCATCCTTCTCGCCGTTCTCTCCCTGGCCGCCCTGGCCGCCTGCGGAAACGATTCAATCACCGGCTCCCTGGCGCCCGGGGGCCCGCGCCACGACACTGCGCCCGAAACTGGCGATGCCGGCACGACTGAAGACTCGGACGATGGCACTGTCTCGGAAGAGACGCCGCCGCCGCCCTGTCCCGGAACGGTTGTCGTGACCACTGACCCGAGCGGCAACGTCACGACTACCTGCGTGGCGGGCGACGGTAAGGGCGGTGTGCTCGGCTCGGGCGGCTGAACGGTCCAGTAGAAAAAGAGAACGGGTGGCGGGGAGCTGAATCCCGCCACCCGTTCTCTCTTAGTCAGTGGCTCGACGCCATCTCCAGCGTCCGCACCAGACTGGCGGCAAATACTTCCGTATCTTGCGATCCCCCCGTCGAGGTGTTGGTGTCCGCCACCCTGCGCTCAATGCGGCGTCCGTTGCGGATGGAGTCCAGCACCGCGTCGGCACTGATCATCAACTTGGACTGGCGCAGCTCGGTCGCAACAGCACTCGCCTGCTCGGCAGCCTGCTCGGCGCGGTCCCACTCACCCAGCGAAGCCGCGCCGCGCGCCAGCTCCAGCATCGCAGCCGCCAGCACGGGGCGAACCTCGGGCTCCTTGGCGAGCCGGTTCACCTCTACCCATGCCTTCCGGAACACCTCGCGCTCGCCTACGCCACCCGCCGCGCGCGCGATGTTCGACACGACGGTCAGGCCGAAGTCGCGCTTGCCCGCGGCGTGCGGCCTCAGTGCGTCGAACACCTCAAGCGCCGGCGCGAAGTGCCCCTGCTGCATCCAGAGGTACGCCACGTCCTGCGCCAGCACGGGCAGGCGGTCGTGGTGCGGCCCGTACGCGCGGAACGCGGCCCGAGCGTACTCTTCCGCCTGCGCATGCCGCCCCGTCTCCAGGGCAACCACGAACAGGTCGTGCGCCGCCATACCCTGCAGCGCCGGAAGGCCCTTCCTGCGTGCGGCCCGGAGCGCCTTGATGTGCATGCGGTGCGCGACGGGGAAGCTGCCGCGCTTGATGGCCATGTTCCCCAGCGCGATGTAGGCGCGGGCGTAGGTCTCCCAGTCACCCACCTGGCGTGAGATCATGATGGCGTGCCGGAACCAGGTCTCGGCACGGGCCATCTCGGCACGTTCGCGCGCCACCTGCCCCACCTTGAGCGCCAGGGCCGCGCTGCGCGGCATGGCGAGCGCCGCCGCCTGCGCGAACGCAAGCGCTGTGGCACCATGCTGCTCAGCTTCGGCCCACTCCCCAACTGCCGTGCACGCCGCGGCCACCGCATCGCCGGGGGTGTCCTCGGGCGCGGCGAGCAGGCGGCCGATGACGTTCAGCGGTTCGGTGATCTCGTGCGGCAGGCGCGCGGCCCCCACCTCGGCGAGGCGCTTGCGGCTCGCTTCGGCCGAGAACAGGCCGGCGCGCTCGCCGGGCTCCGCCGTGGCCCAGAACATCACGTTGCGGTACGACTGCCAGAGCAGGACCCCCGCCTCGCTGCCGACTTCGCGCAGGATGTCCATCCCTTCCAGCGTCTCCGAACCGCGGATCAGGGGGGGCGGCGTCCGCCAGCGGCGGGGCTCGCGCACGTTGGTCTTGGCGCGGGTGGCTCTCATTATACGGTCTCCTTGTGCCTTCATTGGGTGCTCTGTCTGTAAACTTTCCGTATACGATACGCAACGCGGCTCGCGTGCGCCAGATTTTTAGCACTCGAACCGTCGAAATTCCCGACGATCCGGTTTAGAATCCGACGCGTGTTGTACAGAGCGAGTCCGGGCGCACCACGATTGCACATCTCTGGCAGGTGCTGACAGTTATCAGTACCCGCCAGCGTCTACACCGTTTCCTTCCCGTCCTCCGGCAACCGTGGCGGCGGTTTTCGGGCGTCCCTCAGGGGACAGGACGATCCGGCCGTCCTGCGCGTCCACCCGTGCGACGCCGCCGTGCTCCAGCATCCCGAAGAGGAGCTCGTCGCCCAGCGGACGGAGGATTTGCTCCTCGATCAGGCGGGCCAGCGGGCGGGCGCCGTTGGCCGGGTCCAGACCGTGCTCGGCCAGCCAGGCCCGCGCCGCCGGGGTCAGCTCCAGCTCCACCCCGCGCGCGGCGAGCCGCGCGCCCACTTCCGCCACCATCCGCTCCACGATCCGCTCCATCACCTCCAGCCCGAGCGGCGCGAAGGCGATGCGGGCGTCCAGCCGGTTGCGGAACTCGGGAGAAAAGGTTCGCTCGAACGCCCGCGCGTCGTCGTTGGGGGCCACGTCGGCGCCGGCGAAGCCGGGACGGCGCCTGGAGAGCTCCTCCGCCCCCACGTTGCTGGTCATCACCAGCACCACGTTCCTGAAGTCGGCCTGCTTCCCGTTGTTGTCGGTCAGGCGGCCGTAGTCCATCACCTGCAGCAGCAGGTTGAAGACGTCCGGGTGCGCCTTCTCCACCTCGTCCAGCAGCACCACCGCGTGGGGGGTGCGCCGCACCGCTTCGGTGAGCAGCCCCGCCTGGTCGAACCCCACGTACCCCGGCGGCGCGCCGATCAGCCGCGACACGGTGTGGCGCTCCATGTACTCGCTCATGTCGAAGCGGATCAGCTCGATCCCCATCACCTCGGCGAGGGAGCGGGCCACTTCCGTCTTTCCGACGCCGGTGGGGCCGGTGAAGAGGAAGGAGCCGATCGGCTTGCGCGGGTCGCGGAGCCCGGCGCGCGACAGCTTGATGGCGGCGGCGAGCTGCCCGATCGCCGTGTCCTGCCCGAAGACGCGCGCCTTGAGCTCCGACTCCAGCGTGCGCAGCCGCTCGCGGTCGCTGCCGGCGACGGTGCGGGGCGGGATCTGCGCCATGGTGGCCAGGATGCGCTCCACCGTCTCCGCGTCCACGTGGGCCGGCTCGGTGCCGCCTTCTGGCGCCGCGAGCCTGGCTTCGGCACCCGCCTCGTCCATCAGGTCGATGGCCTTGTCCGGCAGGCGGCGGTCGTGCAGGTAGCGGGCGCTCAGCTCGGCGGCGGCGCGCAGGGCGGCGTCGGCGTAGCGCACGTTGTGGAACTCCTCGTATCGCCCCCGCAGCCCTTCCAGGATGAGGACCGTGTCTTCGGTGCCGGGCTCCGGGACGTCGATCTTCTGGAAGCGGCGGGCGAGGGCCCGGTCCCGCTCGAAGTGCGTCCTCAGCTCCTCGTGCGTGGTGGAGCCGATGCAGCGCAGCCCGGCCGCCAGCGCGGGCTTCAGGAGGTTGGAGGCGTCCATGCTCCCGCCGCTGGTGCTCCCCGCACCCACCAGGGTGTGGATCTCGTCGACGAAGAGCACGGCGCCGGGGCGGGCTTCCAGCTCCTTGAGCACTGCCTTGAGCCGCTCCTCGAAGTCGCCGCGGTAGCGTGTGCCGGCCAGGAGCGCTCCCATGTCCAGCGCAAAGATCTCGGCGCCTCTCAGCGGGGCGGGGACTTCGCCGCGGTGAATGCGGAGCGCCAGTCCCTCGGCCAGTGCCGTCTTCCCGACGCCGGGGTCGCCGACGAAGAGCGGGTTGTTCTTGCGGCGGCGGGCCAGCACGTGGATGGCGCGCCCCAACTCGCGTTCGCGGCCGATCAGCGGATCGACCCTCCCCTCCGCCGCCTGCCGGTTGAGGTTGACGGCGAAGCGGGCCAGCGCATCGCCCTCGTCGCGCGCGTCCTCCTCTTCCTCGTGCGCGGGCCTCGCCGGGACGGCTTCCGGGGCGGCGGAGGCGCGGCGCATCAGCTCCATGCGGTCCGCGCCGGCTTCCTGGAGAAAATGCGCGGCGAAGGAGTCTTCCTCGTCCCACATGGCGACCAGGACGTGTGCGCCGGTCACCTCTTCGCGGCCTGAGCGGAGCGCCTGGAGCGCCGCCTGCTGCACCGCACGGCGGAATCCGAGCGTCGGCGTGCTGTTGTCGACCGGCACGCCGGTGCCGCTGTGGACCTCCTCGTCCAAAAAGCGCTCCAGCCTGCGGCGGAGGCGGTCCGGGCGGGCGCCGGCGGCTTCGACGGCGGAGGCGGTGGCGTCGTCGTGCAGGAGCGCGAAGAGGAGGTGCTCCAGCCCGGCGTAGGCGTGCCCCCGGCGGGCAGCTTCCAGCACGGCCAGGTGGAGGCTAACCTCCAGCTCCGGACGCAGCGCGGGGGTGGACATAGGCTACTCCGGCTCCACGCTCAGCAGCAGGGGATAGCCCTGCGCCTTCGCCTCGGCGGCGACCCGCTCCACCCGCGTCTCGGCTTCGTCGCGCGTGTAGCTGCCCGCCACTCCGTACCCCGCGTGGTGCACCTGCAGCATGATCTGCGTCGCCTCGGTCGTCGTCTTCTCGAAGAAGCGCACGAGCACATCCACCACGAACTCCATGGAGGTGTAGTCGTCGTTGTGGAGGAGGACCCGGAAGAGGCGCGGGGTGCGCGTGGCGGGGCGCTCGCGAACTGCGATCCCCTCTTCACGCTCCGGCCGTACGGCCGGAGCGCGCTCCGGCGGCTTCTTCGGGTCTGTCATCTCTCGCGAATCGGCTGCTCTCCACTTCCCGGCGTGCGCTTCCATCGCTGTTACATACCTGCAACGTCCGGACCGTACGATTGTGTGCTACGGTATCAGGGGGCGGAGTGGATTCACGCGGGCGGCACGGGGGGTCTAAAAAGCTCGGGAAACGGGGGCGATGATCGGGTTTCGGGCGAGTGAACTCGCGGCAGCAACGGCACGAAGTCCGCCTGCGCGGACTCGGGGTCCGGGGTTGGTGGCGGGGGCGCGGGTCCGGGGCGGGGTCCGACTTCGCAACGATCGTTGCAGATCGCACGGCGGCGGCTCGGGGGTCTACCGTTCGCCGTGGACCGTGGGTCGTTCGCCGTTCCCCGCCACTCCCAGGCCCCCGGCGTCCGTGACGAATGCCGCCTCCGGCATCCGCTCCAGCAAGCCGATGCGCGCGCTCAGGTCGCGCAGGCGGTCGCTGGCGTCGCGGATCTGCTGCACGGAGCGGGCGAGCTCGGGCTGGCCGTCGGCGGCGCCGGAGGCTTCCATCAGGTGCACGGTTCCGGCGACGACGGCGAGCGGGTTGTTGAGCTCGTGCCGCACCGCGCGGATCAGCGCCGCCACGGGGACGGTGGACGGCTCGCGCTGCACCTCCTCCGCCTCGGCGAGGAGGGCGGCGAGCACGCCCGGCTCGGCGGCGTCGGGAAAGGTGTCCAGGCGCAGGCGCTTGACGCGGCCGCCTGCCACCGTCGCGGAGATCTGGAGACGCGAGACGCCGCCGGCCGAGGCCAGGGCGCGCACCACGCGGTCCCGGTCGCCGGCGGCCACCTGCTGCGCCCAGCTTTCCACGGTGGTGCCCCACTCATCGCCAGGGAGGCCGGCCAGCGTTTCGACGCCGGCACCCCAATGGATGCGGCCGGTCGCCAGCTCCACGCGGAGGAGGGCGAGCCCGCTGCCAGCCGCCACGGCGTCGTAGGTGCGGCGCCAGGCGGCGGTCTCGCGGTCGCGGCGCCAGGCGTCCACGGGAACCCGGCGGGCGCGCGCCTCCGCGAAGGCGAGCGCGCCGGCCAGCGCGGAGCCCGCGAACTCCGTCACCAGGGCAAGCGTGGCGCGGTCGTCTTCGCTGAAGGGACGCGCGCCGGGCGTGCGTAGCACGAGCAGCACTCCCACGGCGCCCGAGGGGGCGGGGAGCGCCGCCGCCAGCGCGGGGCCGGCGCCCAGCTCCTGCTCGCCGGGGTAGGCGTGCGGCTCCTGCGACAGGTCCGCCGTCTCCAGCATCATGCCGGAGCGCAGCGCCGTGCCACAGAAGCTTTCTTCGCTGGGGAGGAGCTCGCCTTCGAAGGAGGCGAGGAAGCCGGAGCCGACGCGGAGGGACAGCAGGCCGCCGGGCTCGGCGGTCACCGTGGTGGCGGATGCGTGGAGAAGCGCGCCGATTTCGTCCGCGAAGGTGCGGAGGAGACGGGCGAGCTCAGCAGGGCGTGCGACGCACTCCGAGATTCGGTGGAGGACCGCCAGGACGCGCTCCGATGGAGCGCCCGCGGGTATGGAGAACGCATCCGTCCCCGTGGGGACGGGGGCGGATGCCGCTCCCCGGGTGGGGATGGGCATGAGTTCGCGGTGTTCACGTTCGGCGGCTGGCCTATCTCCCGGAGGGGGAGACACCCGGCTCTGCGACCCCGCCTCGCGACGGGTGAGCTATTGTCGTGTGAAACCTATGTGCAAACTATAGGCTCGCCGCCCCGGATCGCGCAAGCTTTACGTTTGCGCCCACCCTTTCCAGCAGCACGCGCACGTATCGCGTCTCCGCCGGCGCGGGGAGCCCGGCGTCCAGCGCGGAGCGGAATGCGGCCACCACGTCGGGGTCGAACTGGCTGCCGGAGCAGCGCTCCAGCTCTTCTCGCGCCTCCTCCGTGGCCCGCGCGCCGCGGTAGGGGCGGGTGGTGACCATCGCGTCGAAGGCATCGACCACGGCCAGCACGCGCCCCGCCAGCGAGATCTCCGAGCCCGCCAGCCCGAACGGGTAGCCGCGCCCGTCCCAGCGCTCGTGGTGGTGCAGGACGCCCGGCGCCGCGGAGCGGAGAAAGGCGCTGCGCTCCACGATGGCGGCGCCGATGAGCGGGTGGCGCCGCATCACCGACTTCTCCTCCTCCGTCAGCTCCCCCGGCTTGCGCAGGATGTGGTCCGGGACGCCGATCTTGCCGATGTCGTGCAGCAAGCCGCAGACGACCAGATCGCGCAGCTCGTCCTCGCCCAGCCCCAGCGCGGAGCCGGCGGCCACGGCGTAGACGGTGACGCGCTCAAGGTGGCCGCCCGTGTACGCGTCGCGCGCCTCCACCGCGTTGGCGATGGTGAGGAGGCCGTCCAGGAAAAGGTTCTCCAGCTGCTGCGCCTGCTCGGCGACGCGCGCCTCCAGGCCGCGCTGGTAGGCGCGGTTCTCCAGCAGGAGGCGCCGGTGCTCCAGCGCGCGCCGGGCGGAGAGCACCACCTCGTCCACGTTGAACGGCTTCAGCAGGTAGTCGTCTGCCTGCAGGCGCAGCGCTTCGACGGCCTGCTCCATCGTTCCCGCGCCGGTGAGGAGGAGGAAGGCGGCGGTGTCGTCCAGCGCCTTGACGCGGCGCAGCAGCTCCAGCCCGTCCATCTCCGGCATCATCAGGTCGGCCAGGACGATGTCCGCGCCTTCCCTGATGAAGTGCTCCAGCGCGACGCGGCCGTTCTCGGCGGTGGAGATGACGAAGTCGCCGCCCGCGAAGATGTCGGCGAGGACGCGGCGGATGCCGGGCTCGTCGTCCACGATGAGCAGACGGGGAGGGCCGGCCGACGGGGGAAACAGCTCCAGCGGCATTTCTTGAAGGAGCGGGGGAGAGGGGGGTTCGCTGGCGAATGTAGCACACGCGCCAGCGCCCACCAAGTGTTTTCGTCCGGAGCGCCGCGTTACGGGAGGAGCCCTTCGCGCGGCCCGGTGAAGCCGAGCACCAGCAGCGCGATGATCACCACCCAGATGCAGGCGTAGAGCACCGCTACGATTCGCCGCTGCTCCAGGATCTTCGGAAACAGGATCGGCTTGCCGGCGAACTTGCCGCGCGGCTTGTTGGGGAAGAAGAAGGTTTTGTACGTCTCGATGGAGGCCACCGAGTACCCGGCGCCGGCCACCGCGATGTAGATCCAGTTCGTGGTGAAGAACGACATGATGACGGCCCAGGTGAGCGCCACCATCGGGCTGCGAAAGAACTTAAAGGTCTCGAAGCCTTCCACCGGCGCGTCCTTCCACGCCCCGCCGAACGCCGTCAGCCAACCGCCGATGGAGCCCACGGTGATGAGCACCAGCCAGGGGTTGGCATCCGGGTACGTCTTCATCAGCCAGTTGGCGAGGTACAGCAGGACGACCAGGAGCACCAGGATGGCGGCGAGGACGGACCAACGCACCGCGCGGCTCTTGATGGGCTTCCCCAGGACGCCGAACTGCATGGGGATGAAGTACTTGGACTGGTCTTCCTCGCGCAGGAAGCTCTTCCACAGCTCCAGCGTGAGCCGCTCGGCCGCATAGACGAGGCCGAAGAAGAGCGAGAGGTGGCTGGCCCAGCCCAGGTTCAGGTCGACGATGCGCGACAGAATGAAGGCGGCGAGCGCCGCCACGATGATGCTGCGCGAGTACTTGGGAAGGGTGAAGCCCTCGTGCGGGGCGTCCTTGTACATCCCCCAGGACGAGGTGTGGGTGCCCGCGAGGAGCCCGATGAGAATGGCAGGAACGGTCGAGTTCATTGGATTGGAAAAGTGGGTCAGCGGTCCATGGAGGCGTACACGGACTCGAGCAGCTCCATGTCGCGCCGCGCGGCGTCGAAGGTAAAGCGCGGCTCGCGGTTTTCGCGCAGGGCGGGGATGAAGTCCCGCCACATGGCGGCGTAGCCGGGGATGTCGGCGAGGCCGGGGACGGCGATGCGGCCGCGCACGGCCAGGAAGACGCCGTTGGTCTCAAAGGTGGCGGTCCCCTCGGTGCCGTACAGCGCGGAGAGGCGCAGCCCCTTGAGCGGCGAGCCGATCTCCCACGAGTAGGCCAGCGTCCCCACCGCGCCGCCCTCGTACTCGAAGACGGCGAGGGTGGTGAGGTCGGGCTCGCCGGTGTTGCCGCCGGGGCGGTAGCCGGTGGCGCGGCGCACGGGGAGTCCCAGGTTGGCCATGAAGTTGATCCAGTGGATCCCGCCCTCAAAGAGCGCGCCGCCGCCCGCCAGCGACATGTCGCCGCGCCAGTTGGCGACGGTCTGCTCCTTGAGCGCGTTGATGGTCAGCAGCCGCGGCTCGCCCACCTCGCCGCGCTGGATGACGCCGCGCAGCGCCTCGGCCATCGGCTTGTAGAAGTAGTTCTCCGCCACCATCACCCGCCGCCCCGCCGCGTCGCGCGCCGCCTGCACGGTATCGAAGTCGGAGGCGTGCAGGAACGGGGGCTTCTCGACGACGACGTGCTTTCCCGCGGCGAGGGCGGCCAGCGTCAGCTCCAGGTGCGACGTGGGCGGCGTGGCGACGACGACGACCTCCACGCGCGGGTCGGCCATGGCGGCCTCGTACGAGCCGAACGCGCCCGCGCCCCCGGCCTTGCGCGCGTACTCCTCCGCCTTGGCCAGCTTGCGCGAGGCGTAGAAGAGGCTCACCCCCTCCATCCCCTTGAGCCGCTTGGTGTGGATGCGCGTGGCGAAGCCGCATCCCAGGAAGGCGACCCCCGTCATCCCGCGGCCTCGGCGTGCGCGGGGCTCGCGTGCGCGGCCATCCTGCGCCCCACCCGCAGCGCGTTGGCGGCGATGGTGAGGCTCGGATTCACCCCCGCGGAAGTGGGGAAGCAGCTTCCATCCGTCACGTACAGGTTCTCCAGGCCGCGGAAGCGGCAGTCGGGGTCGAGCGGGGCGGTGCGCTCGTCGTCGCCCATGCGCACGGTGCCCACGGCGTGCGAAAATGTGCTCACCTTCCACGTCGCCGTCCCCCATGCGCCGGCGCGGCGAAGGATCTTCTTCGCGCGTCTGATCAGCGCGGCGCGAGCGGCGAGGTCGCGTGGCGAGTAGAGCGAGGTGACGCTCATGCGGGGGAGCCCGAAGCGGTCGATGGCGGCCGGGTCGATGCGTACGCCGTTCTCCGCCCGCGGCTGGTCCTCGGCGATGGAGAGGAGCCCCGTCATGTGCTCCACCAGTGGCGTCGCCATGCGCGCGATCGGCCTGGGGAGGCCGACTTCGAGCATGGCGGCGGGCGGTCCCATCACCTGCTGCATGTTGCCGAGCTTGCCGTGAGGGGCGTCCTTTTCGTCGACTCCGAAATAGAAGTCGTGGATGGCGAGCTGCTTGTGGTGCTCGTTGCCGGGATTCGGGTTGCGCGGAAAGACGCCGTACGTCATCGCGTTGCAGTGGCGCATCAGGTAGCGTCCCACCGCGTGCCCGGCCGGGTTCATCCGCTCCAGCCCCGACGCCAGCAGGAGGTGCGGCGTGGCGAGCGCTCCCGCGGCCACCACGAAGCTCTCCGCGCGCAGCACGAGCGGCTCCCCCGTGGGGCGATTGCGGCACTCGACGGCGGCGATGCGGTCCCCTTCGGCCACCAGGCGCACGGCCATGGTATCCGTGAAGAGCTGCATCCCGCGCATCGCCAGCTCGGGGATCATGCGCGTGGCGATGTCGTTCTTGGCCCCGATGGCGCAGGCGAAGGCGTCGCAGGTGGTGCAGCGCCGGCAGCCCGTCTCCGCCGCGTAGTTGATGGCGAGCGGGATGGGGAACGGGTGCAGTCCCAGCGAGCGCGCCGCCGCCTCGATGCGCCGCGACGGGGCCGCGAGCGGGGAGGGCGGATGCGGATACGGTGCGCTGCGCGGGGGCTCCGTCGGGTCCGTCCCCGCGGCGCCGGCGACGCCCAGGAGGCGCTCGGCCTGCGTGTAGAACGGCTCCAGCGCGTCGTACGCAAAGGGCCACGCGGCCCCGGAGTCGCCCACGATCTCCGGCGCGGGGTCGAAGTCGCGCTGGCGGAAGCGGAACGACGAGCCGCCGTAGTACACCGAGGGTCCGCCCACGCAGGTGCACAGGTTCTGCTCGGCCCAGCGGCGGCCCTGGAGGACGCGGAACGCGCTGTCCGGGGCGTACGCCGGCGTGCGGACGAAGGCGCCCTCGCCGGCCCAGTTCTGCGGGCCGCGCTCCACCCATCCGCCGCGCTCCACCATCGCCACGCGCAGCCCGGCCGCGACCAGCTCCCACGCCGCCATCGCGCCGCCGAAGCCGCTGCCGATCACCACGGCGTCGAGTTCCAGGAGTGGGGAGGACGGTGGCACAGGCAGAAACTTCAGGAAAGCGAATTAGCGTGGGAAGCCGCGTAAACTGCGGGGAAGCGGCGTCTGGCGCCAGTGCCGGGGGGTGACCGGGCGAGTGAACTCGCTGCAACAACGGCACAAAGTCCGCCTGCGCGGACTCGGGGGTGGGATTCGCCCGTATGGCGGGATGGCGGAGCGGTCAGGCCGTTCTGTAGGGGCGCGATTTATCGCGCCCGTGCCTGCCTTCGTGCCGCCGCCTGACCCGGTGCACCAACGCCGGTAGGGGCAGACCTGCGTGTCTGCCCGCCCCTGCCCCCACCTCGGACCCTGCCGTTCGCACTGTACCGGTAGGGGCTGCCCCACGTGGCTGCCCGTGCCAGGCCCTTCGACGATCTTCGCCCCTGGTGCGGGGCGCCGACACCCAAACGTCGGGAACGCTAGGCCGTCGCGGCGCCGGTGGGGAGGGAGCGGCGGAGGGCGCCGTAGAGGGGGAGAGTGGGGGCGATCCAGACGCTGCCGGTGCCGCGGAAGGTCTGCAGGAGGCCCTCGCCGCTGGTCATGGCGCCGACCAGGGTGGCGGAGGCCTTTTCGACGCTGAAGTGCACGTCGCCGGTGCGGAGGAGGGCGAAGGAGCCGTCCACCTGGAGCGTCTCGTCGGCGAGCTTCATCTCCACGATCTCGTGGCGCGGCACGGGGATGCGGAACACCACCAGGCCGGTACCGCTCACCTTGGTCTGGTAGCGGCCCTCGCCCCCCGCCATGCGGGCGGAGAAGCTCTCCACCTTGTGCGCCTCCACCTTGACCGAGTCCTCGCAGCAGAAGAAGAGGCCCTGGTCCGCGTACAGCGTCTGCTCCTTGAGCTCCATCAGCCACATGTGGCCAAAGGTGGGCTCCAGGTAGAGCTCGCCGTTGCCGCGGTAGAGCGGCTTGAAGAGCGTCTCGCCGGTGCGCGCGGCGGCGAGCGCACCCTTCATCAGCCCGCCGAAGCCACCGCCCGCCCCCGTGTTGCTCTCCATCTCGATGCGACCCTTGAGAAACTGGAGCGCGCCCGGCTCCGTGCGCACCGCGTCGTCGGTGATGCGGACGCGCAGCTGGCGGAGGCGCACGCCCGCGCGGTTGAGCGTGTACACCTGTTCCGCGACCGCGATGGGCTCGCTGCCGGCGAGCGCGTCGTACTCCAGGACCTCGAAGGTGGTGCCGCCGCGGGTGATCGTTTCGGTGACGTGGAAGGGGAGCGCTGTCGGTGCGGCGTTCATCGGATCGTCTCGTCGTGCGGGAAGTGGGATCGTGCGTGCCTCGTGCGGAGTGGGGTACGCGCGGCGCGCCAAAAGGTTGCAAACCATTCGCTCGCCGCCAGTTCCGCAGATCGCGGGTTTCGCGGCGGCGGTCCGAAGTGTGCATCGGGGGCGCGTCCCACGCGGGAACGGTTCACGAGTGACAGGAGAGCGCAACAATGGAACAGAACGGCAACGCGGGCAGCGGGAGCACGGGCGGGCTTGGCGGAAGCACGGGCGGCGGGCTGGGTGGAGAGGCCGGAAGCGTGGGCGGCGGGCTGGGGAGCGACGCCGCGGTGACCGGCACCGGGAGCACGGGGAGCGGGTTCGGGTCGCAGCCGGGGACGGCGGGCGGCTTCGACGACGACTTCGGCGCGCACGAGACGCACGTCTATCGCGGCGACTTCGAGGCGCGCACCGATCGCCCGGAGACGCACACCTACGAGCAGGCGCGCACCGGCTACCAGCTCGGCCACACGGCCGCGGCGCAGCCCACGTACCAGAACCGCGAGTACCAGGAGGTCGAGGTCGAGCTGGAGAAGACCCATGAGACCGGCCGCTTCGCCGAGGTGCGCGAGTACGTGCGCAGCGGCTTCGAATGGAAGCGCGTGCTGGGCGGGCTGGCGCTGGCCGGCGGCGCGTACTGGGCCGGCAAGAAGGCGCTGGAAGCGCTCTCCGAGGGGAAGGAAGAGGAGACCCACTACCGCCGGCACTACGAGTCGCACCCGGCGCGGACGACGGTGGCGTACCCGCAGGCGCGCACCTACTACGTCGTGGGCTACACCGCGGCGCGAAACCCGTCGTACAGCGGGCGGAGCTTCGACGAGGTGGAGCCGGAGATCCGCCGCGGGTTCACCGGGAGCCAGGCGGGGACGTACGAGTCCATGCGTGACTTCTGCCGCTACGGCTACGAGCGCGGCGCCGGTGGCGCGGGCGGCACGGGCAGTACGGGTGGCACCGGCGGCACGGGCAGTACGGGTGGCACCGGCGGGACGGGCGGGACGGGCGGGATCGGAACGGCGTAGCCTTCCTGATGCTGTCGTGAGCGAAGCCCCGGCGCTGGTTCAGCGCCGGGGCTTTGTCGTGGGCACGACCATCATCTGGTGCGAGCGCCGGGCGACGGCGGTTTCACACAGAGACGCAGAGAAACTACGAAAGGGCACAGAGAACGTCTTTTGTTTTCGACCAGCCCCTCGTTATGCGATGTGGCTCACGGGCTGAACCTGCGGTGTCTCGATCTGCGAAAGCCAGTGGAGCGGACACAGGTCCCCAGGTTGACGCCGTTGTCACCTTCGAATCGTAGGGCCGTGCGGGCGCTAGCGGCAGTAGGACCGGTCGACGTAGCGCTTTCGCCCGCTGGCGCTGTAGGTGTAGCATCCTCCGCGCGGGCCGGTGTAGTATCCTCGTGACTCGGCGGATGAGCGGCGTGTGACCCCGGCCGAAAGGGACCGTGCTTTCGGTGCGCTTCGAGTGCGTTCGGGCGCCGGGTATGAGCGCACCGCATCGCTGGCGCGGTACACGTATCCATCGGCGTTCCCCGCGTAGTCGTACAGGGGAGCCCACCCGTTCTCATCCTTGGGCCCAAGCCGCACGGCGGTGCCGCGGGGGAGAGTGCGGAGCGCCGCGCCTTGCTTGTTGGGCTCGCTGCGCACGTTGAGCGGTTCGTGGATGTAGAGCTGGTCCGTAGTTGGCGCAGGCGGCGCACTCGGTTCGTAGATCGAGAGTGGCTGGGGCGTGGGCGGAGAAGAAGATGGATCACTCCCCATGCACGTGCCCATGATCATCAGGACGAACAGGCCGCCGAGACACCCCAGACAGCCGTTGCCGGCACTCCCACTGGAGCCCATCGAACCGGAGGCGCCGTCCATCCGAGAGCGGTAGCTGAGGCCGGTGCCGGGAACACCGGCGTTCAGGTATGTGCCGCGTTTCCCGCTGTTGACGCTGGCGCCCCGGCCGCCGATGGTCGTGCTGATGCCGGAACGACCGACGTTCACGCGCACGCCCGGTAGAATCTTGATGCTCTTCCGGAAACGGAACCCCATATTGATCTCCAGCAGTCTTATTGAGCTCGCCCATCAAAGCGGGACCGTATCTATAACGTTGTCGGCCACGACGCAGGGCTTTCACAGGATCGCCGAAACCAGCTAATCCGCGGCGCGTACGCCGCCGCGATTCACCTGCACACAGAGCCCGCCCATCATGCATGCCAAGTACGCCGCGCTCGTGCTCTTCGCCTGCGCCGCCGCGCCAGCCGACCTGACCGGCCAGCAGCCGCGTGCCCTGATGCCGATCGAGTTCGAGAACTCGGCGGAGTTCGGGTGGCTGCGGAAGGAGGTGCAGGCGAGCCGCGTGCTGGATGAGCTGACGGGGCCGGCCACCTGGCGCTTCACGGGGACGGGGACTCTGAGCTTCCCTACCGAGCGGAGTCTTGCCGGCGATCGCGTGATGCGCGTGGAGGTGCAGATGTTCCGTGACGCGCCCGCGCCGACGCGCAACCGCCTGCCAAGCGTCAACCTGCGGCGCTCGTTCGATGGCGAGGACTGGCGCGGCTACAACCGGCTCTCCATGTGGATGAAGACGGAGACCAGCGGCTTTCCGACCATTCCGATGCAGGTCGTGCTGCGCAATGACGGGGCGGAGAAGGTGCCCGACCGGTACGGCCGCGAGGGGATCCACTACGTGACGCTCGCGCCCAACGGGTGGCAGCAGGTGGTGTGGGAGATCGAGCCGCTGCCGCGCGACCGCGTGACGGCCATCGAGATCGGCTACTGGGCCAACAAGATGCTCGCGGCGCCCGGCGACCGCGTCGCGTTCGAGATCGGACGCATCGAACTCCAGCGCGTCGCTCCTGACCATCACACGGGGTGGGGCGTCGCGCCGGGGCGGATCTCGTTCAGCCACACCGGCTACCCGGCGGGCTTCTCGAAGACGGCCGTCGCGAGCCATCTGGCGGCTTCCGCATTCGAGCTGATTCGGGTGGATGGCCGCGCCCTCGGCGAGGTGGTGCTGCGCAAGCCGGTGCAGCGGGTGAGCAGCCGGCTCGGCTCGTTCCAGCAGATGGACTTCTCGGAGGTGAACGTGCCGGGGCGCTACGTCATCCGCACGGGCGGCGAGACGACGCAGCCCTTTCGCATCGGCGCGGACGTGTGGGAGGGGACGGTGTGGAAGGCGCTCAACTTCTTCTACGGGAACCGCTGCGGCTTCGACGTGCCGGGATCGCACGGCGTCGACCACCTGGACTGGTTCGCGACGCATGGCGGCCAGCGCATCGTGATGAGCGGCGGCTGGCACGATGCGGGCGACCTTTCGCAGGGTGTGATCAACACCGGCGAGGGGGCGTACGCACTCTTTGCCCTGGCCGAGCGGCTCCGCGCCCGCGGCGGGGATCCGGCGCTCTTGGCGCGGGTGCTGGAAGAGGCGAAGTGGGGGCTGGACTGGGTGCTGCGCGTGCGCTTCCCGGGCGGCTACCGCGTCGCTTTCGGTAGTCACAACCTGTGGACCAACAACGTGGTGGGCGACGCGGACGACCGCACCGTGGTGGCGAAGAACAACCCGAACGCCAACTACATCTCCGCGGCCGCGGGCGCCATCGCGTACCGCGTGCTCAAGGATTCCGACCCCGAGCTGGCCGCGCGCAGCCTGCGCATCGCCGAGGACGACTGGAGCCACGCCATCGCCGGCGTGGAAGGGCCGTCGACCTGGCACACGCCCGCCTTCGCCGCGTCCCGCATGGAGCTCGCGGGGATCGGCGTCACCGCGTCGCTCGAGCTTTTCCGCGCGACGGGGCACCGCAAGTACGCCGACAAGGCGGTGGAGCTCGCCCGCGTGATCGTCGATTCGCAGCAGAAGCGCCCGGTGGGAGGCACCTTTCCGCTGGCCGGGTTCTTTTACACGGGCCCGGACCGCGACACGCTCTTCCACCAGTTCCACCGCGGCAACGACCAGGCGCCGGTCGTTGCACTGGCGCAGCTCACGGAGGCCCTGCCGGACCACCCGGACTGGATGAAGTGGTACTCCACCGTCGCCCTCCACGCCGAGTACCAGAAGCGCACCGCGTCCACGACCGCCCCGTACGGCGTCCTCCCCGCGTACGTCTACCGCCTGGGCGACGAGGCGAAGGAGGTGCCGGACTCCGGCGCGCTGCACGGGGGCACGCGCGAGGCGTACCGCGCGCAGGTGAGCACGGGGATGCCGATGGGCGACGGCTGGTTCCTTCGCGCGTTCCCGGTCTGGTACGCGCGCCGCGGCAACTACGGCATCCTCCTTTCGCAGGCGAAGGCGCTCTCCGCGGCGTCACGGCTCCGTGGCGACAGCGCGGGGATGGACCTCGCCCAGCGGCAGCTGCAGTGGGTCGTCGGCCGCAACCCGTTCGTCCAGAGCACGATGTACGGCGAGGGGTACGATTGGGCGCAGCAGTACAGCGTGTCGTCGGGCGACTTCGTCGGCTCGCTCCCGGTCGGCATGCAGAGCCGCGGCGTCACCGATCTGCCCTACTGGCCGGCGCAGAACATGTACGTGTACAAGGAGGTCTGGGTCCACCCCGTCAGCCGGTGGCTGTGGATGATGGAGGACCTGCTGGGCACCCCCGCGCCCGCCACGGCGCGCGACGATTTCCAGTTGACCGCCACCACCGCCCGCAACGGCGACGTCACCATCCGCCTGACCACGCGCGACCCTCGCGTTCGCACCGTCGCCCTGCGCGCCGTGAACCTGCGCATTCAGCAGCCGTCCCGGACCGTCCAGCGGCGCGCGGGGATGCCCGCCACCGTCGAGTGGAAGGCGCGGCGCATCGTCGCCGATGCCCCCTGGTTCGCCGTCGTCGTGCCCGATGGCGACCTGGCGCGGCGGCATGAGGTGTTCGAGTTCGCCGGGGAGCGGCTGTAATCCGGTTCGACATGGCCCCTCGTCTGCAAACAGACGAGGGGCCATGCGCGCGCATCAAACATACAGCGTCACATCGCGTGGGCAGAAGTGCCCCAGCTCCCACGCTACAGCGAGAATGCAGGGATGCGCCTCACGAGACGCCAGGTTCCATTCGGTTGTTGTCGTACGAGGGCCCAGTATCCAAACCCCTCTGCTTGCGCATCTTCTGGGTCTTTCTCGTGCGAGCACGGTGAGGGGCGCAAATTCAATATCGCCACGCGAACCCAGTACGCTCCCTCGACCGCTGGCGGACTGCCTTCAGGACGTACCGCGATCTCACCTAAACCCGCGAATACGGACTTCGCGGCTTCTGGGCAGCCAAAAACCCGGGGAGTAACTGGGCAGGTTCCGTCGATCAACTTCTTATCGCGTAACGCAGCGATCAATGAGGGGCCGTGTGTCGTCTCGCCCGCCGCCGCAGGGGGATCGGACGGTGTCTCACTGAGTGCCGACACCCCGCACTGGGGCATACAACTGACCCCGGACCGGGTTTGCGACAGGATGATACGTGCTCCCGGGTTCTCTGCCCGCACCTCCTCAAGCAGAAGTGTGTAAACGGCGGCACTATCCACCGGCGGACTTGCCGCGATTTGCATCGCGGCGAGTAGCAGCGTAATCATCGTCGTCCTCCGTCAACCAGACCCGCAAGCAGCCGCTGTTTCCTTCATCGTCATACCCATGGGGGTCATTTGGTCGTGCTGGTAGTATCCCGACCCACTCCCGTCCATGTTTGGCATTCCGTGCAGTGCCTCATGCGCTATGGTCTTCGGGCCAATGGATCCCGTCCAGAGCCACATGACTGGACCTGGATCAGGCCCGTCGTAGACGAAGTACGAATGACCGAGCATCACTCGTTCCACACCGTATGCGTCGAACGTATAAAGCCGATTCGTCCACACCCGCAGGCCGCCGCGACTGAGCATCCGTTGAGCGTTAGCTCGAATTTGTCCGCAGGATTCGTCCGAGCGGATCATACTGATAGCCTGTTGCGCCTTTGCCAGCTCGGCCGCGGTGGCGGGGCGATCATCGCAGCCCGACATCCCCTTGCAATCCAGCAGCCCGTCGTCTTTTGTCATGGATGAGTCGAGCATATCGAGTTCTCGAGGGTGCGCCAAGACAACAACAGAACCCCGCCCCCAGATCGATCGCGGGGTTCTGTTGTTGGGCGAAACGGTGCGCTCGCTACGCTCTCCTATGTTCTATCCGAGCTCCTGCACCCTCGTCGTGAACGCCGCGAGCAGGGGTGCGTCGATGTCGGAGAGCGTGTCTGTGTTGACCCACCCCGCGCCTTCGGGGGTGACGAACTCGAAGCGGTAGCGCGCGCCGCGAGTGCCTTCGGTGAAGTTGAACAGCTTGCCCTTCCGCTCCTGGCGGTAGAACACGCAGAACACCGTTTTGTGATCGACGGAGCGGATGTGCGAGAGCTTTTGATAGAGGCCTTCCTCGCGCTCGATCAGGAAGGGGAGGCGCGTCCGCACGTATTCGAGCACCTGACGCTCCGTATCGGTGGTCACGACCCCGCTCTCCACCGGAGCAACCGGCTCCGGCGCGGCCTCCGTAGGCGCGGGGGCGACGGGCGACTCGGCGGGAATTCGCACCAGGTCGCTGCGATCCGCGAAGCCGACGCGCTCCAGGATCTTGCGGTCGAGCATGGTGTCCGCCGCCTCGCGCACGAGCGGCGCGTGCTCCTCCACCATGCGCGAGGTGCGGCGCCCTTCGATGGACGCGATGTCCATCATCACGCGCACGAACCGCTCATCGGGGCTCGCGAGCACGCGCTGCAGCGCATCGGCGTACGCGGCCACGTGCATCTTCCGCCGCGCGTCCGCCCCCACGTGCGCGGGGTCGAAGGTGCCCTTGCGCAGCCGCATCAGCGCGTCGAGCGCGTTGGCGTCCACCTGGTCGCGCGCGGCTTCGGTCAGGTCGACGACCGCGAAAGGCTCGTCGTCCATCATGTTCTCGGCGCTGGTGTCCGTGAACAGCTGGAAGGTGAGCCCGTCCGTCAGGATGCCGAGCTTCACGGAGGGCACCGCGTTGAAGTAGCCCTTCAGCTCCCCGCGGTTCGCCTCCACGAGCGCGCCGACCTTTTTGGACTCGACCGCGATCACCGGCGTCTTGTCCTGGCAGATGGCGAAGTCCACCCGGTTCTTGAACTTGTCGGAGAACGACGCATGCGCCTCCGGCACCACCTCATCGGGGTCCAGCGGGTCGTAGCCGAGCAGCTGAAAGAACGGGAGCACGAGGTACTGGTTGGTCGCCGCCTCGGTCTGCGCGCGACCCGCGCGCTCCACCGCGAGCTGCGCGTGGGATACGAACCGGCTGCGGAATTCGTTGCTCATGATGGCGTGGGCTGGAAGGATGGGCCGACAGCTTTCGACTTCCTCGATTCGTACGTCGATGTCTCGCGCGTCGAGGAAGCGGTGCTCCATCCAGTAGTCGGACCGAGCCCGGCGAATTCCAGTGTTGCTGATCCCGTTCGGCATCTGCGGGGTATCCTTGTTACAGGCGCGACAAGAAGTCACCGGCATGAGGCTTCCGCAGTGGACCGTTCTTCGCAGCAGATGAGGAGCGGGCTTCGTTCTCGCGCTGAGTTCGGAGCCGTCCCGATTCCGTAGGAGATCGATGAGCATTCAGGAACTCGAAGCAGAGGCGTTGAAGCTGCCCGAGGGCGAGCGCGCGAAGCTGATTGCTCGCCTCCTCGCGAGCATGACTCGTGAGGCGATCGAGGCAGAGGACGATCCGATAGTGCGGCTTGGAACCTCGCCTGTGTCAACTGGGGTCTCGGACGGAGCCGCACAACACGATCGCTACTTGTACGGCTGCGACTAACGTATGGCCGAGGTTTTCCTCGATACGGGCTATCTCGTCGCGCTCGAATCGGACAACGACCAGCATCACGCCGCCGCCACGGAGCACTGGCGGCAGTTTGCTCGTAGTCGTCCTCGACTGCTGACGACGAGCTTCGTTCTGGATGAGGTGGTAACCTTTTTCGTCAGCCGCGGTCGCCACTACAAAGCGGTTGAAATTGGCGATTGGCTGCTGGCGAGTCCATCCGTGCGCCTGGTGCACGTGGACGAGGAGCTCTTTCGAGCCGCCTTCGAGTACCTGAGGCAGCGTCCAGATAAGCGGTTCTCGCTGACCGACTGCGCGTCTTTTGTCCTGATGGAACGTCTCGGTATCCGGGAGGCCCTCGCGTTCGACGGTCACTTCGAGCAGGCGGGATTCACGAGGATTTCCCACACGCAGCGCTGAGTTCCACGAGTTGCGGCCACAAGCGCGAAAAAGCCCCGACGCCATGTCGGGGCTTTTTCGAATTGGTTCCTGCTCAACCAGGGCGATAGCCCTCCATCGTCACATCCCGTACAGCGTGTTGAACAGCAGCTTGAAGGTGCCGTGCGGCTGGGCGCGGAAGGTGACCTCGGGGCCAAAGAGGTAGAGCGTGCCCTGGCCCACGGTGGCCTCCGCGGCGGCGACGCCGCCGTCGAGCTTGTCCTGGCCCCAGGCCCAGCCGCTGCGCAGCGGGGTCTTGCCCTCGAACCAGGCGACGGGGCGCACGCCGCGGGCGGCGGCGTCCGAGCCCAGGCGGAAGACGGGGGAGTCGTCGAACATCACGTCGGCGCGCTCCTCCATCCCCCAGGCGACGGGGCGCGAGGGGTCCACGCGCACCTGCAGCACGGAGCCGGGGATGAAGAACTTCTCGCGCGACAGGTGCACCGTGTCGCCGGTGGAGGTGCGCTCCACCAGGTGGTCGTTCACCGGGAGGCCCAGGTGGCGGGCCAGGACGGTGGACGAGCCGATGGTCACAACCTTTCCGCCACCCTCCAGGAAGGCGCGGAGCTGCGGAACCGTGCGCGCGATGCTGACGTTGCCCAGGTGCGCGCGGTACTCCGCCGGGATGGTGGCCGGGTCAGGATCGCGGGCGGGGCGGTCCTCCTCCGGGATGGCGCCGTCGTGGAAGATGAGGACGTCGTACTTCGCGTTCAGGTTGCCCGCGTCCAGCTCCTGCGCAAAGACCTGGCGGTACGGGAAGCCCCACTGGTCGAAGAGGTAGCGGTTCCAGCCCGACGGCATCGAGCCGCCGAAGCGGTCCCAGAGGCCGATGCGGAGCGGGCGCACGCGCATGGCGCCGGCGGGGGCCTCCGCGACCGCTTCGACGTCGACTCCCAGCTCGGCGGCCAGCGCGGTGAGGCGCTCGTTGACTCTCTGCGCGCGCGACGGGACGACCCAGGTGCCGGCCGGGTACGTCTCGCCGTTGGCGGCAAGGGGAGCCGTCAGGCGCTGTACCTCGACACCCGCCGCGAGTAGGCGGTTCACCACCGTGAAGGCATCGTTCTGGGCAGCGGAAAGGAGGTACGCCGCCGGGGCGTAGCGCGGGGTGGTCACGCGGCCCGGCGCGGGGCGGGTGTTGAAGCTCGCGATCCGCTGGAAGGGGCCGGTGAAGCCCTCCAGGATCCGGTCGAACTTGATGCCCATCTGGTACGCCAGCGTCCACCCGGCCACGTCGTACGGCGGGATCGGCGGGCCGCCCTCGTAGCGGAAGTCGTTGGGGTGGTCCTGCGGCTCGAACATGTCCAGCACGTGCGGGCGGAAGGGCTGCGCCGCCATCACCACGTACGAGCCCGCGGGATACTGCTTGCCGGCCACGCTGAACGGCGCGGTGGCGCGGTGCACCTCGACGCCCGTCTCCAGCAGCGCGTTGACGAACTTGGTGGCGGTGGGGAAGTCCGGCTGGTTGCTGGGGAGCACGTAGCCGCGCGGGTCGCGCCACTCGGGGCGGCGCAGCATCGCCATGTAGCGCTGCGACTCCTGCGCGTTGGGCGCGTCGCTCACCAGCCCGCCGCCAGACATCACCCCGTCCGCGTCCGTGCGGCGGCGGCCAGCGGCGCGGATCGAATCGCGCACGGCGTCGATGCGGCGCGGGTACGGCGTCCACGTGTCGCGGCTGCCGCGCTGGATGGAGTTCATCCCCATCCGCCACTGGTTCATCAGCAGCGTCTCGCGGTAGCGCGAGGCCATGTCCAGCACCGCGTAGTTGGCGGTGACGGAGTAGTCGATCGACTGGCGGAAGTGCCACCGCTGCGGCGCGATGGGAGAGACCAGGTCGCCGCTGGGGAGCTGCCGGTTGGCCAGGAAGGGGATGTCCATCGGCGTGGGGTTGCCGATGGTCTCCGTCAGCAGGCCGATCATGTTGTGGAAGTACGCCGTGGTGCGCAGCCCGCCGTTCCACCATGTGCTGTAGTTGGCGCCGCGCCGCGTGGTGACGCCCGGCTTGTTCTCGGCGATGAAGCGCGCGTGCATGGCGGCGCCCACCTGGTCCAGCTCGGTGACCACCAGCGGGTCGTACACGTAGTTGAAGGGGTCGCGGAAGGGCGGCGCGAACATCACCGTCCCCGTGGGCCCCGTCTGGTGGTGGTTGTAGACGATCTGCGGGAACCATGTGTGGTACATCACCCGGTTCATGTTCTCCGTCTCCGGCTGCGTGGAGGCGTAGAAGTCCCGGTTGTTGTCGTGGCCGATGTACTTCTGGTAGAGCCGCGGGATGTTGCCCGTGGAGCGCTGCCGCGGGTTGGGATTCCGCATGTACCAGTCGCTCACCAGGTCCATGCCGTCTGGGTTGGCGTGGATGAAGAGGATGATGACGTCGTCGAGGATGCGCGTCGTCTCCGCGTCGTTGCGCGACACGAGCTGGTAGAGCGTCTCGATGAGCTGCTGCGCGCCGAGCACCTCGTTGGCGTGCAGCCCGCCGTCGATCCACACCACCGCCTTCCCCGTGCGCGCCAGCCGCCGCGCCTCCGTGGAGTCCACGCCGCGCGCCAGCGCCAGGCGCCGCACCGTGTTCCGGTACTGCTCCAGGTTGCGGAGGTTGGCGGGGGAGGAGACGATCGCCATGTACTCGGTGCGCCCTTCGGCCGTCTTCCCCATGTCGACCATGCGCATGCGGTCGCTCTGGGCGTCCAGCTTCTGCCAGTACGTTACGAGCTGCCGGTAGTTGGGTAGCACGTAGTCCGCGCCGATGTCGTGGCCGAACTGCTCGCGCGGGGAGGTGACGCGCGTCTGCGCCGGCGCGGCGGACGCGGCCAGCACCGCCGCCAGCGCCACGAAGCGCGCCGTCCGGTGGATGGTGGGCATGGGATCCTGGTTCGGGCCCGCGGGCCGGAGCGCCGCCGGGCGTGCGACTGTGATGAGTGTACGGTTAGAATCGACGGCGGGCGCGATGAAGTCAAGCGGCCACGGAGGCGGCCCGGCTCGCCCGGTGCGGCAAACTTTTAACGACGTTCTTGACAAAGCGCGAGTCGGCGCGTCATTATGGGCCAGTACGAGCGAAGGGGCCTACGCTCGACAGCCCGGGCAACCGGCGGCGGACGCGCCGCCATGATCCCCGTATCCGACGAAATATACAGACAGCGTCGCGGCAAGCGGCGATCTACATCCACCATCGACACTGAGAGAGGACGCGATGCACGAGATGCGTACACCCCGGCGGCTGCTCGCCACGGTCCTGGCGATGGCGGCGCTGGCCGCCTGCGCGGACGATCCCACGACGTCCGCACCCGCCAACCCCGCCGCCTCCACCACCGCGGATAGCGACACCGTCACCCCGCCGGCGGACGGCGACCTGTACGGGGGCGAAAAGGATCTCCTGGAGCTGTCGCGGCAGATCCCCGGCTTCGCGGGGGTCTCGTACGAGGGCGAGACGCGCGTCGTAAGGCTGACCGCGGCGGGCGATCCGGCCGAGGCGAGCCGGGTGCTGGCCGGCTACGCCCCGGCCGAGCAGGGTGACAGGCCCGACGCGAAGACGGGCGCCAGCACTCGCTTCGTGCCGGCGGAGTTCGACTACCCCACGCTGCGCTCCTTCCGCGACAGCTCCATCGACCCGGTGCTGGAGGTGGAGGGCACCACCTTCTTCGACCTCGACGAGGCTTCCAACCGCCTGGTGGTGGGGATCGTGGACGAGACGGCGCGTGCCGAGGTGCAGGCGCGGTTCGCCCGGGCCGGCGTGCCCGCGGAGGCCACCGAGGTGGTGGTCACCGGCCCCATGGAGGACGACATCACGCTGCAGCAGCAGTGGCAGCCGCTGGAAGGCGGGTGGCAGATCCAGAACGCCAACAACGGCACCTGCACTCTGGGCTTCATCACCCGCAACCCGAGCAACGGCGCCCCATCGTTCGTCACGGCATCGCACTGCACCGGAGCGCTCTGGTCGCTCGACGGGATCGCGTTCTCCCAGCCCATCAACCCGCTGTGGGTGGGCCGCGAGGTGCGCGATCCCAGGCCGTTCGCGTGCTTCTGGTTCTACCGGTGCCGGTACTCCGACGCGGCGCTGGTGCAGGTGAACACCAACGTCGCCGTGGCTCCCAACCGGATCGGCAGGACCCTGGGCTGGGGCGGCCCGGGCGCGTGGGGCTCCATCACCATCGACCCGGCCAACCCCAGGTTCGCCGTCACCGCCGTGCAGAACTGGCCCTGGGCCGGGCAGATGGTGGACAAGGTGGGGCGCACCTCCGGGTGGAACTACGGGTTCGTGCGCCGCACCTGCGTCACCGTGCCGATCGCCCCGTGGCGCCGGGCGCTCTGCCAGTACTCCGCCAACTACGCGTCGGCGGGCGGCGACAGCGGCGCGCCGGTGTTCCTGTGGCACGGCAACAACGTGACGCTCACGGGTCTCCACTGGCGCCACAGCAAGTTCGAGTCGTTCTTCAGCGCCGCCGGCGGCATCCGCATCGACCTCGGCGTTCCCTGAGCCGCCGGTCCCGCACGTAACAACCGGAGCCCGGCGGGGACGTTCCCGCCGGGCTCCGGTCGCGTGTGAAGTCACTTAAACCGCAGTCTCACATAAAGACGCGCGCTCCGCATCACTCCGCCAGCTCGGCCAAGCGGCGCGCCAGGAAGCGGCGCTCCGGCTCCTGGCGCGCGAGGGCGAGGGCGCGCTCGTAACCTGCACGGGCCTCCGCCGTGCGGCCGAGGCGGCGGCACAGATCGGCGCGCGCGGAATGGGCCAGGTGGTACGCGGCCAGCTCGCCGCCGGCCAGGAGCTCGTCGATGAGAGCGAGTCCCGCGGCGGCGCCGTCGCGCATCGCCACGGCGACGGCGCGGTTCAGCTTCACGACGGGCGAGGGATCGGCGCGCGCGAGCACGTCGTACAGCCCCACGATCTGGGGCCAGTCCGTGGCTTCGGCGCTCGGCGCCTCGGCGTGCACGGCCGCGATCGCCGCCTGCAGGGTGTACGGGCCGAAGCGGCGCGACCCAAGCGCGCGCTCCACAAGCGCCACCCCTTCCTCGATCAACTCGCGGTCCCAGAGGGAGCGGTCCTGATCGGCCAGCAGCACCAGCTCGCCCGTGGCGGAGGCGCGCGCGGGTCGCCGCGACTCGTGCAGCAGCATGAGCGAGAGGAGGCCCATCGCCTCCGGCTCTGGGAGCAGCTCCACGAGCAGGCGCCCCAGGCGGATCGCCTCACCCGACAGCGAGGCACGGGTCAGCGACTCGCCGGAGGAGGCGGAGTACCCCTCGGTGAAGACCAGGTAGACGACGTGCAGCACGGCATCCAACCGCCCCGGCAGATCCGCGCGCGCGGGCACCTGGTAGGGGATGCGCGCGTCGCGGATCTTGGCCTTCGCCCGCACGATGCGCTGCGCGAGCGTGGGTGCGCCGGTGAGGAAGGCGCGCGCGATCTCTTCCGTGGTGAGGCCGCAGACTTCGCGCAGCGTGAGCGCGATCTGCGCGTCCGGCGACAGCGCGGGGTGGCAGCAGGTGAATACGAGGCGCAGGCGGTCGTCCTCCACGCCGTCGTCCTCCCACGCCGCCGCGTCGGTGGGTGCGACGTCCAGCCGGTCCGCGAGCTCGGCCAGCTTCGCGTTGAAGCGGGCGCGGCGGCGGATCGCGTCGATGGCCTTGAACCGCCCCGCCGACACCAGCCACGCCCGCGGGTTCGCGGGGACGCCCTCGCGCGGCCAGCGCTCCAGGGCGGCGGTGAAGGCGTCGTGCAGGGCCTCTTCGGCGCGGTCGAAATCGCCCAGCAGGCGGATCAGGGTGGCCAGGACGCGGCGCGAATCGGAGCGGTAGACGGCGTCCACCACCTCCCGCACCCGCTCGGCCGCGTCCCCGGCCGGCACCGCTACTGCTGCGCGCTGAAGTCCACCACCGGCCGCACCTCCACGCTCCCGGTGCGCGCCGATGGGATCTTTGCGGCCACCTGGATGGCGTCGTTCAGGTCGCGCGCCTCGATCAGGTAGAACCCGCCAAGCTGCTCCCGCGTCTCCGCGAAGGGCCCGTCGGTGGTGGAGATCCTGCCGTTGCGGATGCGCACGGTGGTCGCGGTCTGCACCGGGTGCAGCGCCTCGCCTGCGATCATGTGGCCGCTCGCCGCGATCCCTTCGGTGAACGACATGTACTCGCCCATGAACGCGTCCTGCTCGTCCTTGGGCATCGCTTCGATCGTCTTCTCGTCGTCGTAGATCAGGCAGAGGTACTTCATCGTTCGCCTCCGTGGTGTGGTGGGAATTACCGTGAGCACCTAGTAGTCGCTCGGCGACCGCCGAAATCGACAACGCGTCCGCTCGGCCGTCAAATTCGTCCGCGCGCCGGTCAGACGAGGCGCTTGAAGAAGCGCTTCCCCGTGTCGTCGAAGCCCATGCGCGTGTAGAACCGGTGCGCCTCCGTCCGCTGATTCCCGGCGGTCAGGTGGAGGGTGCCGGCGCCGTGGGTGCGCGCCCATTCTTCCACCGTGCGCACCAGGGCCGCGCCCGCACCCTGGCCGCGGTGCGCCGGATCGACCACGAGCGCCAGGATGCGCGCATAGGGATCGTCGTAGACGAGCGTCCAGCCGATCATCGCCCCCACCATCCCGATCACCTCACCCTCGACCTCCGCCACCCATGCGGCGTAGCCGGGCAGCGCGGAGATCCGCTCCATCCGCAGGCGCATGGCGTCGGTGTCTGTCGGGTAGCTCAGGTGGGAGATCAGCGCGGCGAGGGCGGCGGTGTCCCGCGCCGTGGCGGGGCGGACGTGGGCAGATCGCTGCATCAGGCCTCCGGTGCGGGGGACGGGTCGGCGAAAAGGTACGATGCTTGCCCGGAGTTCGCCTCCCCGACGCGGACGGCAACCCACGCGAGGCTGGAGGAACGATGAGCAAGAGCATGGAAGGGAGCGAGGAACAGAAGCAGAAGCTTGCGCGCGAGGCGAAAAAGGAGGGGAAGAGCGCGAGCGAGGTGGGCGCCACCACCGGCGCGAGCAAGCAGCGGGCGCGTGCCGACAAGGACGACTCGCACCAGAAGCGACTCGACCAGAAGCACGAGGGCAAGCCGGACGACGTCACCCACACGCAGGACGAGGAGGCCCGCCCCGGCGCGCGCGACAACGACACGCCGGATAAGGAGCGGCATCCGCGACTCTAGCGGAAGTGCGTTAGTGCGTTAGATCTACTGCGCGTTCCGAGGGGCCGGCCAGTCGCGCCGGCCCCTTGCTTCGCCGGCTAGCTCCATCGCTCGCCGCAGAAGGCCCGCGCAACTAGCCAGGATTGTGCGTGGCGGCTCTCTCAGGATGACAAGGGGCGCCTGTTCCAGCGCACCAACGCACTCACGCACTTCTTTTCCTTACCTGCCCGCCACACGCGAATCCCGATACTCCTGCTCCGCCACGTGCAGCGCGTCCCACGCCCGCTGCGAGCGGGGGTCGAGGACGGTGCGGGGGGCGCGCTTGGTGGGCCAGGGGAGGCGCGGGTCGTCGGTCGTGCCGGGGTAGAGGCCGACCGTGGAGGCGACGATGGCGCCGGCGACGGTGGCGCGGATGCTCCGGTCCATGCGGCCCAGCACCGCCAGCGTGCGGAGCGGGCCCTGCACGAAGGCGTCGGAGAGGAAGGTGGCGTACTCGTCGCGCAGCGTCCCCGGGCCGATCTCGTCGAGGCGCGCAAAGAGGCCGCCGAGCGCCTCGTCGTCGCCATCCTTGACGCCGCGGAAGAGGAGGACGCTCGCCACCCGCGGCCACCCCGGTCCGCTCCCGCCGAACGCGGTGGAGAAGAGCTCCGCATCGAGGCGCTCCAGGAGCGCGCCGGTCTCCTCCCGCTCCAGCGAGACGACCACCGGATCGCGCGGCGGCGGGGTGCCCGCGGGGCCCGTGGAGGTGGTGGTGCGCCTGCGGGCCGCCGGCGTGGCCTCCAGATTCGCGCCGCCAACGACCACGATCTCCGTTCCGACCTGCACGTTGTGGTACAGGCGCAGCGCGTCCGCATCGGAGAGCCGGATGCAGCCGTGCGACACGCGCTGGCCCAGGAGCTCCGGCTTGTCGGTGCCGTGGATGGCGAGGCCGTGGCCGATGTACACCGCCGCCGCCCCCAACCCGCGCGGAAAGCGGCGCTTGGGGCTGTTCTCGGGCGGTACGGGGAGGTCGTGCTCCAGGAAGTACCAGTCGGGCGCGAGCCAGTCTGGCTCGCGCGCCTTGTAGACGACGTGGAAGGTGCCGTTGGGCGTGTGGAAGTTCCACGCGTCGCGGTCGGACTCCAGGCGCAGCCCGGTGCCCGTGCCCACCGGTGCGGACCAGAGAACGCGGCTCCCCTTGGTGAAGAGCAGCCGGTTGCTGTCCAGGTCGATCACCACCACGTGCCGCCCGCGCGCCACCGCCTCGGAGCGCACGCGCACGCCGCTCCCCGCCGCCCTGCGCGCCGGCGCCTGCGCCTCGGCGGGCATCGAATCGGCCAGCGCGGCGCCCGCCAGCAGCAGCGCCACCGCGGTCCTCGTCCAGGTCGTGCTTCGCATGATATCCAGCGGTACAGCGGGTCGTCGGCCGCGCGATGGCCGCGCGGTGTCAATCACGGTACCCGGTTGCGCAGGGGGAGTTTCAGCGCGCGGCGGCCCTCACCCCCCCGGCCCCCCTCTCCCAAACTGCTGGGCGAGGGGGGAGATCGCGGCCGTTTGCGCGGTGTTTCCGCATCTCGAAACGCATCGATCTGGTAGGGGCGCGATTTATCGCGCCCGCCCTCCGCCCCGGCTCGACCGCCGCCCTACACACCGATCCGGTAGGGGCAAACCTGCGTGTCTGCCCGCCGCCTCCCCCACCACGTCCCCCCGCTTCACGCGCCGATCCGGTAGGGGCCGCCCCACGTGGATGCCCGTGCCCGCCCTCACAGCGCCCCATGCGGCGCCGCCCAACGCACGCCAAACGCCCCTCCCCCGCAGTTTGGGGGAGGGGCAGCGAGGTGACGAGCGGGTAGAGGGCGCCCCTTTACCGACCCAGCCAGTACGTCGCCTTTACCAGGAAAACGTTACGCGCGGGGACCTCGAAGAGGCCGGATGCGTCGCGGCCCACGTCGAAGTCGCCGAAGCCCTCCTGGCCACTCCGCTCCTGCTGCCACACGAAGAAGAGCGTGGAGCCCGGCCGGTACTCCCACCGCAGCACCGCGTTGCCGCGCAGGTTGCGGAAGTTGTAATCTGGCCGGCCGAACTGGAAGCAGCTGGCTGCGCCCGCCGCGCCGTCCGGATCGATGGTGTAGCGCTGCGGATTGGCCGCCGCAGTGCCGCACGCGGTGTTCAGCGCGACGGTGCCCGCATCGCTGCCGTACTCCGTGAAGTCGTAGCTGTTCGGCGCCGCCAGCTCCTTGAAGCCGTCGTATTCGCCCGCGGAGAGGAAGGGCCGGGCGTAGAGCTGCAGCGAGAGGCGCGGCGTAAAGGTCCAGTCCAGGCGCGTGCTCAGCGCGACCGTCGTCTGTTCCAGCGTGGCGAAGACGAAGCGGCGGCCGTACGTGTCCGTGGCCAGAGCGTCGGCCTGCGTGCGGACGTACTGCGCGTCGGTGCGGCCGGCCTCCCACACGGGACCCATGCTCACCTGCACGCTGGTAGTGGGGCGCGCGGAGACGGAGGCAGCCAGGAAGCGGAGGTGTCCGCCCGCGTCGTCGGTGGACGTGTAGCCATCCACGTACAGGGAAGCGCGCTTGCGCGGGTCCGTCCCCGCGCCGCCGGAAAAGGCGAGCGACGAGGGGGTGCGGGCCAGCGGGCCGCCGCGCGTCAGGCGGTCGCTGGTCACGCGCGGGGCGTACTCCACCGTGGCCGAGGCGCTCCACAGGTTCTTGAAGGTCCCGTTGCCACGCACGGCGTAGGTGCTCCCCGTCTGGTCCCCGCCGAAGTTCCACGACTGGGTGGTGAAGGCGCGCACGAACCACTCGCGGAAGAGGGCTCCCGGCTTCCCCTGCCGGTAGCCGTAGAGCGCGGCGAGGGAGCGGCTGTCGGCGCGGCTCTGGAAGCCCAGGTCGTTGGTCTCGAAGCCGGGGCTTACCTGCTGCATCCAGAGCGAGCCGCGCCAGTCGCCGCCCTTTCGCAGCGCCGCGCCCATCGCGTATCCCTCCAGCGAGGTGCGCGTCGCGTCGTACTCCAGGTGGTCGGCGTCGGGGCGCAGGAAGTAGCGGGCGCTGGAGCGTTGCGTGGCGGCGATGGCGTCCGCGCTGCCGGCCACGCGCGAGCCGGACGCGAAGCCGCTCACCGACCACATGCGGCTCGGGCCCCACGAGTGCTCGCCGTCCACTCCGGCCACGTACGCGTCGGAGCGCAGCATGGGATCGAAGACGGAATCGCTCTGGCTGCGATGGGTGGCGGTGGCGATCGCGCCCAGCACCGTGCGCCCGCCGTTCAGGTCGCGGCGCACGCGGCCGACCAGGTAGTTGCTGAGCGGCTCGACCGCTTCCTGCCGCGTAACGCCATCCGACACCAGCACGCGCCCCCGCTCCCCCGCCGTCACCGCGTCCAGCACGCCGACGGACCAGCCGCTGGCCGTCTTTCCGCTCAGCTTGGCGGCGCCCAGGATGGTGGTGCTCTGCGGCGCGTCGAAGTACTGGAACGATCCGCCGAGCTGCCGCTGCGGCGCCCGCCCGATGCGGCGCGTGTAGAAAAACTGCGGCGCGGTGAGGCTGATGTGCGACAGCAGGCTGCCGAAGCGGAAGATGTCCGTCCCCTCGCTGAAGAAGGGGCGCCGCTCGGGGAGCTGCGTCTCGAAGGCGCTCAGGTTCACGAACGCCGGGTCCACCTCCACCTGGCCGAAGTCGGGGTTGATGGCCGCGCTCAGCGTGAGGCCAGACGGGAGCCCCCAGCGCACGTCCGCGCCGACCGATGCGTCCGTGTCCGACGAGCGGTAGAAGGGATTCCCCGCCTCGTCTGGCGCGCGGGTGAGGCGGGCGACGGTGTACGGCTGCAACTCCAGGCGGCTCGGCGCGCGGATGCCCTGCAGCCCCTTGAGGCGCCCGAAGCGCGAGACGAAGCCGTTGTCGTTGCGGTTCCACGGCGACCAGGCGAAGCGCGTGTCGAAGCGCGCCACGTCGCGTGTGAGCTGCAGGCCCCACTCCCGCCCGCCGGCCGGCTCGCTGCGCCCGAAGCGGAGCTGCGACAGCGGGATGCGGAACTCCGCCGTCCACCCGGCCGAGTCCACCAGCGTCGCCACCTCCCACACGGCGTCCCAGCCGGAGTCCTCGTTGGCGTCGTTGAACAGGTAGACGTCGCGCTTCACCCCGCGCGGATTCACGCTGAAGGCGAACGCGGTGCGCCCGTCCGCGTAGCTGTCGATCATCACCTGCGCCCAGTCCGAGTACAGCCCGCCCGCGTCGCGCCGCGCGAGCTGCGCCGCGATTGAGTCGGGCCGCGGGTCCGTCATCCGCATCCCCACGTAGAGCGCGTCGTCCGCGTACAGCACCCGCGCCTCGGTGGCGAAGCGGGCGGGCGCCCCGGCGTTGGGGTAGCTCTCGGTGAAGCCGCCCGCCACCTCGGCCGCGGCCCACGATGCATCGTCCAGCCGCCCGTCGATGCGCACGGCCCCCGCGGCGCGCGCCGCCTGGAGGACGGGGGTGGGGCGCGTGTTGGATGCGGACGGCGCCGCGGGCGTCTGCGCGGCGAGCAGCGACGGAGCCACCAGAACGGCGAGCAGCGATGGACGGATCATCAGAGAGGCGGCTCGGGGAGTGGACGTAACGTGTGCAGGGATGTTAAATGTTTAGCATAGATACGTCCAATACCGCTAACGTGTGCTCCTGATATGTTTCACGTATCGACCCCGCCCGAGCCGCGCCTCCCCGAGTCGGTTGAGCTGCGCCACCTTCGCTACTTCGTGGCCGTGGCGGAGGAGCTGCACTTTGGGCGCGCGGCGAGACGGCTGCACATGGCGCAGCCGCCGCTCAGCCAGCAGATCGCGCGGCTGGAGTCGCTGGTGGGGTATCCGCTCTTCGAGCGCAGGCCGCGCGTGGCGCTCACCGAGCCGGGCAAGGTGCTGCTGGCGGTGGCGCGCCGCACGCTGGCCCAGGTGGCGCAGGGGATCGACTCCACGCGCCGTGCCGGCCGCGGCGAGAGCGGGGTGCTCACCGTCGGCTTCGCCGCGTCGGCGATGCTGACGGCGCTGCCGCGCGTCTTCCACGCCTTTCGCGACCGCTATCCCGCCGTGGAGCTGCGGCTACGCGAGATGTCCACCAGCGCGCAGCGGGACGCGATCGTGGCGGGCTTCTTGGACGCGGGCTTCCTGCGCGAGCCCGCCGCGGACGCATCGCTGCTGGCCGAGCCGGTGGTGCGCGAGCCGTTCGTGGCCGTCCTCCCGCCCGGCCACGCGCGCGCGGACGAGGCCGTGCTCCCGCTGCACGCGCTGGCGGACGAGCCGTTCGTCCTCTTTCCGCGAACGGTGGCGCCCACGCTGTACGACCAGGTGCTGGGCCTCTGCCGCGACGCCGGCTTCCATCCCAAGCAGGTGCAGGAAGCGCAGGAGTGGCTCACCATCGTGTCGCTGGTGGATGCGGGGCTGGGCGTATCCCTCGTCCCCGCCTCGTTCCGGCGGCTGGGGTGGGGCGGCGTATCGTACCACCCGCTGGACCGCGACGGGGGCCGCACCACCATCGCCCTCGTCCGGCGCCGCGAGGAGCCGCCCCCCGTCCTCGCCGCCTTCATCGACATCACCCACGAGCACTTTGCGGCGGTGGCGGGTTAACGCGGCGTCTTCCGCGACTGATGATTTTCTTGCGCGGGGCGGGGTCCGTGTCCATTCTTTGGCGTCCTCCCCTCCAACCCGCGCCTCACGGAGCTCCCCGTGGCACCCATCGTCCGCAGCATCCTCGCGATCGTCGTCGGCTTCCTGTTCATCGGCGCGCTTGCGGGCGGCACCGGCGCCATTCTTTCCTCCGCCGGGTTCCTGCCTGCCGGCGAGTCGATGACCGACGCCGGCCCGGTCCTTTTGGAGGCGGCGTACGTGGCCATCTTCGCCATCGCCGGGTGCTGGCTGGCCGCGTGGCTCGCGCCCGACCGCCCGATGCGCCACGCGCTGATCCTGGGCTTCCTCGGCCTCGTCTTCAACGTGATCGGCGCGGTAGCCACGTGGGGGCAGCGGCCTGCCTGGGCCATCGCGCTGAACCTGGCGCTGGTGATGCCGTACGCCTGGATCGGCGGCCGCCTGCGCGAGCAGCAGCTGGAGCGGGCACGGATCCCCGCCGCGTAAGCTCTGGCGTGAGGGCAAAAGAGAGCGGGCGCGGCATGCAGCCGCGCCCGCTCTTTCTTTCTGCGGCCTCGCAACTTACGGCCGCTTCCGGTGACCCACGATGGACATCGAAACGGTGCCGAACACGGTGGTGAACGGGCCGCCCTCGTCGCTGGAATACGCCCGGCGCTCGCCGCGCCCCAATCCCAGCGAGATCGCGGGGATGAACGACATCGTCTCGCCCTCGAACAGGACTCCCACGCCCGGCACGAACGCCAGCAAGTGCCCGGGATTCGCGCCGTTGGGTGAGTTGCCGGTGTGGAGGAAGATCGTGGGGTTGAGGAGGAGGCGCTTCCCATCCCCCAGCGGCCTGTCGAAGCGCGCGAAGAGCTGGTGCTCGGTCCAGCTCTGCGCCGGAATGCCTACGCGCACCCCCGCGCCCCACGGATTCCGCTCCGCGCGGTTGAGCTGCACGTAGCCCTCCAGGTACGGATAGAGGATCCCGCTGAATCCCGCGCCCACACTGAACGGCCGCCCGGACGTGCTTCCGAACATCACCCCGCCATCGAAGCTCGCCAGCACGCGGTTGCAGTTGGAAGAGCAGTCGAGCCCCCAGAACCAGGCCGCATCATCGCCCGGCGCCGTCGTGACCGTCCCCTGCAGCGCGATCGCCGGCCCCCGGTGCACCTCCGCCGAGCGCACCGAGTTGAACGACGTGCAAGCGCCCAGCGTAAAAAGCGCCCCTGCCAGAAGAATACGATGGAACATCATAGCTCTCGTGTAGAAGCCGAACAGCATCTCACACAGAGAACACGGAGGGAAACTACAAACCACAGAGAACTCCTTCTGCAGTTCTTGCTGTTCCCCTCCGTGTCTCTGTGTGAGGCGGTTCAAAGCGTGTGAAACCGCGCCTTTATCTCGTCCACGAGCGCGTGGAACCCGGGCCGCGTGCGGATGTCCGGATGCCACGCCAGGTCGCGCTCGATGAGGTCGATCACCTCCACGATGCGCGCGCCGGGGATGATGGCGCCGTTCGGCTCGCGGTCGCGCCCCATCAGCCAGATGGTGTCGCACACCGCCACCGCGGCAGACACGTCGTGCGTCACCAGGATGATGGTGTTCTCCTCGTGGCGGTGGCTGACCTCGATCAGCAGCTCCTGCACCTTTTCCTGCGCGATCACGTCGAGGCCGGAGAACGGCTCGTCCATCACCAGGTAGTGCTCCGAGCAGAGCAGCTGCTGCGCGATGGCGACGCGCTGCCGCTGCCCGCCGGAGAGCTGCATCGGGTACTTCTCCGCGTGCGCCGTCAGCCCGAAGCGCTCCAGGTACTCCATCGCCCGCGTCTTCGCGTCGGCGGAGGACATCCCGGCCTGCTTCCCCGCGATCAGCAGGTTGCCCAGCACGGTGCGGTGCTCGAAGAGGACGTAGTTCTGCGTCACCACCCCCACCAGCCCCGGATTGGCGGGGATGCCTGCCTCGCCGATCCGCACCGTCCCCTCATCGGGATCCACCAGGCCCGCCAGGATCTTGAAGAGCGTCGTCTTGCCGACGCCGGAGGGACCCAGCAGCCCCACGATCTGCCCCTGCGACATCCCGGGGCGCACCACGTCGCGGATCTGCACGGAGAGGTCGCGCAGGATGGCGGCGCCGCCGCGGGCGAAGCGGATGCCCTGGATGTCCAGCAGGGTACCGCGGCGCTCGTATACGTGCTGCGTGGTCATCTGCGCACCGTGGTGAGGGCGGCGTGCGGCACCAGCGTCGCCTTGAGCCACGCCAGCACGGCGTCCTGCGCGAAGCCGGCCACCAGGAAGACGCCCTGCACCGCGAAGATGGCGGCCAGGTTGAAGTGCTTGTTCTGGTCCATCAGCAGCGCCCCGATCCCGCCCTCGCTGCGCGAGATCCCCTCCACCATGGTGAGCATCATCCATCCGATGGCGGCGTTCTGGCGGAGGACGTCGAGCGCGGTCCCCATCTGTCCGAGCACGATCACCTCCCACACGGTGCGCCACTCGCCCATGCGCAGGGTGCGCGCGTGGTCCAGCTTTTCGGTGGGCACCTGCGCCACCACGTCCACCATGGAGGTGAGGAAGAAGGCGGAGATCCCGAACACCAGGAGCCCCACCTTGAGCGCGTGGCCGCCGCTCAGCATCATGGTGAAGATGAAGGTGAGCCCCACCAGCGACAGGAAGCGCGCGCGGGTGAGCGCCATCACGATGGGCCGCACCGCCGGCACCACCGTGGCGTACGCCAGCCCCATCGACAGGATGGACGCGATCAGGAGCGACTCGCCAAAGAGCACCAGCGACGTCCACAGCTCGCCGATGAGCCCCTGGCTGGCGGTCAGCTCGTTGAACGCCCTGAGCACGCGCGCCGGCGACGGGAAGTACGCGGGCGCCAGGAGCCACGCCATGAACACGAGCACCGTCCACATGGCGACCAGGAGCCAGTACGCTCCGGGCGCGATCCAGCGGTTGGGCCGCAGTGCGGGACCAAGGGAGGGCATGGGGGGATGGTTTGGGTGCGGGGTGAAGATGCGGGAGGGAAGTGCTAAAGTCCTAAGTGCTAAGTGCTAAACCGCGGTTCAGCACTTAGCACTTAGGACTCAGGACTTCCGTTCTCTCAGTTCCCGATCACGACCTCCACGCGGCGATTCGCGGAGCGGCCTGCCTCGGTGCGATTCGACTCTACCGGCTCCGTGGCGCCGTGGGCGAAGACGCGCACGCGGCCCTGCGGGAAGGTGCTCGCCGAGCGGCCCTCCAGGTACTTCTTCACCGCCATCGCGCGGTCCTCGGAGAGCTGCTGGTTGGCGTCGGCCGAGCCGGTGTTGTCCGTGTGGCCGTGCACCTCCACCGCCAGCGAGTTGATCGACAGGTTGTCGAACAGCTCCTGCAGCTGGCGCTCGCCCTCCGGCGACAGCTCGGCGGAGCCGGTCTGGAAGGTGATCTTGTAGTCGCGGCGGCCCACCACGCGCGTCACCTTTTCGTTGGTCGGCGTGAAGGTGGGCGTCTCCGCCTTGCCCACCGCCTCGCCCGATGCGCCCGCGCGCTCCGAGGCCAGCCGCAGGTACGACACGTCCAGGATCGAGTCGACCGGCGGTACGCTGGGCACCAGCTTGGGGTACTGCTGCGTCACGATCTTGCCAAACACCGTGTAGGTGGCGCGAAAGCGCGACGTCTCCGGCGAGCTGCCCGGCGCCAGGCCGAAGAGGAGGAGGTTGTCGGCCAGGTTGTTGGCCTTCGACCCGCCCAGCTCCACCGGCTGCCCCGTCTTGTCCGGCTCGATCACGCCGCGGTAGTACTTCTCCCAGTACGCCGCGTCGGCCCCCTTCTCCTGGTAGATCTCCTGCGAGATCTCGGCGGCGCGGCGCAGCGCGCGCGGGTGCTGAAGCACCTGGTCGCCGCCGGCCATGAAGGCCGAGAGCATCTTGACCACCGTCTCGCGGTTCTGCTGGTTCCACTTGCGGATGCCGATGATGACGTGCGGCATCTGCGACGAGTACTCCTTGGTGGATACCACCGAGACGAGCCCGCCGCGCCCCTGCGCCGCCGTCACGTCGGCCGGCGTCCAGGTGACGATGCCGTCCACGCACACCCGCTTGGTGTCGCCGGTGAGCTTGCCGTTCTGCACCACCTTGCGGTCTTCGCAGTAGCCCGAGACGTACTTCTCGGCCGCGTCCACGTACGAGGAGGTGTTGATCCAGTTGACCGCCTGCGGATCGTAGGTGGTCTCGTCCGGGTTGTTGGGGATGGCGTTGTCGCCCATGAAGCGCTGGGCGATGTTCCAGTCGCCGTCGCGCAGCACGCCCGCCACCACGGCGCCGCGCATGGTCTGCGGGTTGTCACGCCACGCCTTGGGCCCCATCAGCTTGTCCTCGCCGCGCGAGTAGCCGCACGAGCCCACGATCTCCGCGCGGTACTCCGGGCCGAAGCTGTCGATCAGCTGGCTGTTGAGCGCGGCCAAAAAGGCGCCGGCGCCGTCGCCCATGATTCCGATGAAGTGGATCCCGTCGCGCGGCTGGGCCTGCCCGTCGTGGAGGCCCTTCGCCAGCGCGGTGAGCCCCGCCATGAGCTGCGAGTTGTCGTCCTGGCGCGCGATCTTGACCTTGACTCCCTGCTTCTCCATCAGCGAGCCCTCGGTGGTCACCGGGCCGCCGTTGCTGTAGAGGCACCCCATCTGGGAGTTCCACGCCCAGAAGTTGATGCGCACCTCGGGAGCGCCGGGGAGCGCCGCCGGCTTGTCGCTGGGGAGGCCGGCGAACTCGGCCCCGCCCACCAGCGCGTCCGAGCCGGCGTCCAGCCCCTCGATCTTGTCCGGCACGACGGAGCCCAGGATCTCGCGCCCGTAGCCGTTCATGGCGGCGTAGCGCAGCCCCAGGCCCACCACCAGGATGACGGCCAGGCCGCCCAGCACTCGGACCGTCTTCTGGCCCGTGGAAGTCAGTTTCATCGTGGCCCTGCTGATAAGAGTTGGTTGGTTGAAAAGGGGCGCCCTTACCCCTTCGGGCGGCGGACCGCGCTGCGCCAGCGGTCTTCCGGCGACGCTGTGCCGGGCTGCGGCACCGCGGGGGCCCCGGCCGGGAGCGACGCGCGTCCGCGGCCGTCCGGATTGGCCAGCTCGGCGGCGGTAACCTTCTTTTCCGCCTCGGCGAGCTGCGCCAGCCCCTCCTGGCGGAAGGCCATCTGGTTCAGGTCCACCACGTTGTCGAAGTCGGTCAGGTCGATCAGCGTCTGCAGCTCGCCCAGGCGCTTTTCGTAGTCGTCGCGGATGCGCTCGGCGGCCATGTCGCGCACCTCGGCCAGGTCCGAATCGCCAAAGATCCCCTGCGCCGCCGTCGTCGCCGCCTGCACGGCGCCGGTGATGGCATGCTTGTCCTGCAGCTGGTTCGCCTCGTCCTCGGCCGTCTGGATGTGGTAGTCGGCGCGGCGCAGGACGCGCTGCAGCAGCTTCTCGATGTTCTCCACCTGGCCGCACATCGCCTCGTACTCCTGGATGTCGCGCGTGCGGCGCGCGGCGATCTCGGCGTGGGCGTTGAGCCCGTCCTCGTCGGCCTGCCCCTTGGCGGCGGCGGCCAGGCGCAGCGCCTGCTGCCGCTCCTTTTCGCTCTTCTGGACCTTGGCCTCCACCATCCGCCTCACCCCCACGATGCGCCCCAGGCGGTCCTGGATCACCTCGCGGCGCTCCTTCATCTGCTTCACGAAGGCGTGGAGGATGGAGACCGGATCGAGCTCGATGAAGTTGGAGGTGATCCAGCGCGAGATCATCTGCAGCGCGTAGAAGAGGAGCGTCCGCGGACGGTCCCACACGAAGACGATGCAGTAGAGAAGCGCAATGGCGCCCACCAGGAACGCCAGGTAGAGCGTGTTCTCGGCGATCTGGATGAGCGTGGGGAGGATGCGGACGAAGCCCCACGCCAGGAGGATTCCCAGGGCGGCCACGATGCCCAATCCTACCTTCCCTTCGGGGCGCTCCCAGAAGGTGCGGCGCGGGCGCGGTGCGGCTGGAGTTTCCATCGTCGGGCTCAGGCGTTGGGGGTAAGGAACGGGGCGACGCGGGCGCGCTCGGCGGCGAGCTCGGCGTGCACGGCTGCGTACGACGACGCGAAGCGGGCGGACGATGCGTCCAGCGCCGCGCGGGTCTCGTGGAGGTTCTTTTCCAGTTCGGCGGCGCGGGCCTCCAGGGTGCGGATCTCCTCCTGGCGCCGCGCGATCTCCTTGCGCGTCTTCTCGATCTCGCTCTGCGCCCCGCCCACCGACTGGTCGGACTCGGTCTTCACCGCGCGGTCGAAGGCGGCCTTCTCGCCGTCCAGGATGCGCATGCGGTCGTCAATGGCCGCGGCCACGGCGGCGGCGTCCACCCCGTGGCTCGCCTTTGCGGCCGAGAGGGCGGCCTGCGCGCGCTGCATGGGATCGGGGACGACGGAGAGCGCGTCGAAGAGGGCGCGGAACTGGGAGTAGGCCGGCTTGCCGCTCGCCCCCACCGCCGCCTGCAGCTGCTTGACGAACTCCGGATCGGGCGCGGCCTGCGCGGGCACGGTGGGTGCCGCGGGGTGCGCGTACGCGGCGTGCGATGCCGGGGCCGGGGCCGGCGGGCGCGGCGGGAAGCCGACCGTGGCGTCCGAACGCTCTTCCTCCTCGAACTCCACGAAGGTGCCGAGAGCGTCCTTGCTGGCGTCCTTGATCTTGTCGAAGAATCCGCTCATGGGGTTGGGCTTCGGCCCGCGCGCGCCGCCTGGCCGTGCGGAGCCGCTCCTGAGGGGTGGAGGGGTCGGGTGGGGTGACGCACTGGATTCGGGCGGCCGGGGACGGCCGCACGCGTGGATGCACGCGAGCGGCTTAAGATGATGCGAAAATTACGATTTGGGTAGACCCTGGTTTCAAATGGGTCGAAAGGCCCCCTCCCCCCGGCCCCCTCCCCCGCCTGCGGGGGCGCAGGGCGGGCGAGGGGGAGAACCCCGCGTGCAGCGCATATGTCCGCCACCGGGCCGATCGTCGTAGGGGCAGACCTGCGTGTCTGCTCGCCCTCGTCGCCGCCTCGACCTCCGCGTCGCGCACCGAACCCGTAGGGGCCGCCCCACGTGGCTGCCCGTGCCCGCCCCGCCACCGGCCCTAGTCAACGCGCCGCCACCACCCCCGCCTCCGTCACCACCGCCTGCAGGGGCACGTCCCAGGGGTCGGTGGGGACGGCGGGGAATTCCTGCGCACCAAAGAATACCCCGCATCGGAACCCGCGCCACTCGGGGAGGGCGAAGAGGCGGTCGTAGTAGCCGGCTCCGCGGCCGAGGCGGGCGCCGCGGCGGTCCCAGGCGAGGCCGGGGACGAGCACGGCGTCCACGGCGTCCACGGGGACGCGGGCGCAGCGCTCCGGGTCCGGCTCGCGGATGCCGTACGCGCCGATGCGCAGCGACGACGGCTCGGCGACCGTGTGCAGGTCGAGCGCGCGGGTGTCGGGGAGGACGCGCGGGAAGACGACGTGCACGCCGCGCGTCAGCGCTTCGAGGGCGATTGCGTCGGTGGAGACCTCGTCCGGGAGGTGCGCGTAGAGGAGGAGGGTGCGGGCGGCCGCGACCTCCGGCACCGTCCACACCAGGCGCGCGATCTCCGTCTCGGCGGCGGCGCGCTGGCTGGGGAGGAGGTCGCGCATGCGGCGGCGGGCCTCGCGGCGGAGTAAATCCTTGGTCACAGCGCCGCGGCCACGGCGGCCCCCACCCGCGCATTGTTGAGGAGGAGCGCCACGTTCGCCTCCAAAGACATTCCGCCCGTGCTCTCCGCCACCGCGCGCAGCAGGAACGGCGTCACATTCTTCCCGCGGACCCCCTCGCGGTCGGCCAGGGCGAGCGCCTCGCGGATCGTCGCCTCGATGGCATCGGCGGGGAGGGCGTGCTCGGGCGGGGGCGGAACGCAGAGGAGGATGGCGCCCGGCGATCCCAGCCCGCGATGCGCACGCCACAGATCCGCCACCTCCTCCGCGCTGTCGGCGCGCACGTCCACCGACAGTCCGCTCTCGCGAGCATAGAAGGCGGGAAGCTCGTCCGTCTTCCACCCGACGACGAGGACGCCGGCCGTCTCCAGCGCTTCGCGGGTGGCGGGGAGGTCGAGGACGGACTTGGCGCCCGCGCACACCACGATCATCGGCGTGCGCCCCAGCTCGGTCAGGTCGGCGGAGACGTCGCGCGCCTCGCCGCGGTGCACGCCGCCGATGCCGCCGGTCGCGAACACCCGCACCCCCGCGCGGTGCGCGAGGAACATCGTCGCGGCAACCGTGGTCGCGCCGTCCAGCCCGCGCGCCACGGGCACGGCAAGGTCGCGCGTGGAGAGCTTGAGCACGCCATCCGCCGTCGCCATCCGCACCACCTCCGCGTCATCAAGTCCCACGATCGGCACGCCGGCGATGACACCCACCGTCGCCGGAAAGGCGCCGCCGGAGCGCACCGCTGCTTCCAGCGCGCGCCCCACCTCCAGGTTGCGCGGCCGCGGCAGCCCGTGCGCCAGCACCGTGGACTCCAGCGCCACCACGGGCCGCCCCTCGCGCAGCGCGGCGGCGACGGGGGCGGAGGTGCGGATGAGGTCGGGCATGGGATAGTGCGTGAGTGCGTGATTGCGGAAGCAAAAAGTGCCGAGTGCCCAGTCCCCAGTGCCGACCCTCCGCCCCCTCTCTCGATAACGGAGGGCGCAGCCCTCTCCTGTTATCGGGAGAGGGGGCAGCGAGGAACGAGCGGGGGTGAGGCCCCCCTGCGCCGGGCCCATCCCACCCGTAAGTTACGCCGCTCGCACGCCAGAGGAAACGCACCCCGACCCCCGATCGCGCACGATGGATCCGTATCCCCAGCTCGCGTCCCTGCAGCAAGGCGCCGCGGAGACAGGCGACATCTCGCCGGAAGAGTTCCGGCGCTTCGGGCACGAGGTGGTCGACTGGATCGCGGAGTACCTCGGCGGCGTCGGCGAGCTTCCGGTGCTGGGGGACGTGCGGCCCGGCGAGGTGGCGGCGAAGCTTCCCGCATCCGCGCCCGACCGCCCGGAAGGTCTCGACGAGATCCTGCGCGACTTCCGCGACATCATCGTGCCCGGGACGATGCACTGGAACCATCCCGCGTTCCTCGCCTACTTCGCCATCACCGGCGCGGGGCCCGGAATACTGGGGGAGATGCTGACGGCGGCTCTCAACAACAATGCCATGCTCTGGCGCACCGGACCCGCGCAGACCGAGCTGGAAGAGCGAACGCTGGACTGGCTGCGGCAGATGATGGGGCTGCCGGAAGTGTTCCGCGGCACCATCCAGGACACGGCCTCGATCTCCACCCTGATCGCGGTGGCGGCGGCGCGCGAGGAGGCGGGGCTGCAGGTGCGCGAGGAGGGGATGAGCGGGCGCGACCTCCCGAAGCTGCGGCTGTACTGCTCGCAGGAGGCGCACTCGTCCATCGAAAAGGCGGGGATCACGGTCGGCATCGGGCGCACGGGGACGCGCAGGATCGCCACCGACGACGCCTTTCGGATGGATCCCGCCGCCCTGGAGCGCTCCATCGAGGAGGACAGAGCGAGCGGCATCCGCCCCTTCTGCGTCGTGGCCACGGCGGGGACGACCTCCACCAGCAGCATCGACCCGGTGCCGGCCATCGCCGACGTCTGCGAGCGGCACGGGCTCTGGCTGCACGTGGACTCGGCGTACGGCGGCTCGGCGGCGATCGTGCCCGAGCTGCGGGGGGTGCTGGACGGGGCCGAGCGGGCGGACTCCATCGTCGTCAACCCGCACAAGTGGCTCTTCGTCCCCATCGACTGCTCGGTGCTCTACCTGCGCCGGCCAGAGGTGGTGCGCCGCGCCTTCTCGCTCGTCCCCGACTACCTGGTGACGCCGGAGGGGGAGAGCGTCACCAACCTGATGGACTACGGGCCGGCGCTGGGGAAGCGCTTCCGTTCGCTCAAGCTGTGGATGACGCTGCGCCGCTTTGGCGCCGAAGGGATGGCGGCGCGCATCCGCGAGCACGTGCGGCTGGCGCGCCTCTTCGCCGCGTGGGTGGACGCGGAGCCGGGGTGGGAGCGGATGGCGCCCGTGCCGCTCAGCCTCGTCGTCTTCCGCCACCGGCCGGAGGGGATGGACGGCGAGGCTACCGACGCGCACAACGAGCGGGTGATGGCGGCCGTCAACGCCACCGGCGAGGCGCTCCTCTCGCACACGAAGCTCAACGGCCGCACGGCGCTGCGCCTGGCCGTCGGCAACCTGCGCACGACCGAGGCGCACGTGGCGCACGCCTGGGATCTGCTGCGCCGGGCTGCCACCGGATCGTGACGCGATCTTGACACGGGCGGGCGGCACGGGGCATCCTTCCACCCCCAGGCCGCCCGCGGCTCCTCCAGTAGTTTCCCCGCAGTCCTCCCCCGTGAGCTCCAACACCGACTTCGACGGGCTCTTTGCCCGCGAGCGCTGGCTCGTCCTGCGCGAGCGGCACCAGCAGGCCGTGGACAAGCGCTGGTTCCTCGTCTTCCTCTCGATGGGGCTCGCCCTCATCGGGAACCTGACCGGCGCGCTGACCATCACGGTCCCGGTAGCGGCGGCGCTGAGCGGCTCGTTCTTCGTGGTGAACGTGCTCTGGTTCATCCTCCTGCGCGCGGACCGCTTCTCTCCATCGCAGTTCTGGTGGAGCCTGGGCCTGGACTCCATCGGCCTGGCCGCGTTCACCGCCGCGCTGGGAGCGCAGGGGTACCTGGTGCTCCCCTTCCTGATCTTCGCGGTGGGCGGGTACGCGCTGGGGATGCCGCGCGCGGCGCAGGTGCAGCTCGTGCTGGCCGCCATCCTCTACCCCGCGGGGCGCTGGCTCGGGCTCCGCGGCGAGGGCGGCGCCGTCGCCGCGTGGACGGTGTTCATCGAGTGGCTCTTCCTGGTGGGGACCGGGTGGCTCTCCACGCAGGGGCCCGTCGCCTACACGCGCCGCCTGCGCCGGGTGCGCCAGGCGCTGGCCCGCGCGCAGGAGGGCGACTTCACCGCGCGCCTTCCCGAGCGCCACCTGGACGACATCGGCTTCCTTTCCGTCTCCATGAACCGCATGTCGCTCACCGTGGGCGAGATGGTGCGCGAGGTACAGGACGGCGCCCGTACGCTCGCCGGACTCGCCGACGCGCTGGCCGCCACCGCGGGCGAGGTGCAGGCGGCGGCGCGGCAGATCGGCGCCACCACCAGCGAAGCCGCCTCCGCCGCGGAAACGCAGATGGCGCTGGTGGCGCACGGTAGCGACGCCCTGGAAGCCGTCGCGCGCGAGGGCGAGGCGCTGCGCGCGCAGGCTGCCCGCTCCACCGAGGAGGCGCGCCACCTGGAGCACGAAGCTGAGGAGCACGCCGGCCGGGTGGAGCGCGCCGGGCTGCTGCTGACCGACCTGAGTGAGGACCATCGCCGCCTGGACGCCGCCACCGACGCGCTGGAAGCCGCCGGCGAGCGGGTGAGCGGCTTCGTGACCGCAATCGGCGAGATCGCCGAGCAGACCAACCTCCTCGCCCTCAATGCCGCCATCGAGGCCGCGCGCGCCGGCGAGCACGGCCGCGGCTTCGCTGTTGTCGCGGACGAGGTGAGGAAGCTGGCCGGTCAGTCCGCCGCGTCCGCCGCCGAGGTGAGCGGGGTGGTGGAGGCGACCGCCGCCGCCATCGCGGAGGTGCGCCAGCGCCTGCGTGCGGGCAGTACCCGGCTCGGCGGCGTGGGCGAGGTGTCCGAGAACGGGCGCGACGCACTCGCCTCCATCGTGCAGGGTCTGGTGCGCACGGTGGCGTTCGTGGAGCGCATCGCGCTCGACGCCGAGCGGCAGGCGGGCGCCCTCGGCGGGCTGCGCGGCGACATGGCGCGGGTGCGGGAAATCGCGGGGGCATCGGTGGAGCGCGCCCGCCAGACCGCCGCCGCCGCAGACGCCCAGTGGTCCGCCATGGAGGAGCTGGCCCGCGGCAGCCGCGGCGCCGCGGAAACCGCCGCCGGGCTGCGCGCGCAGGCGGGCCGCTTCCGCGTCCTCGCCGCCGACGCGCCCGCGACGAAAAACCTTGACAGCGGGCCGGTTCCGGACGTATAAGATGCATCGCTGACACCGCAGGACGTGCCGCGCCGCGGCGCCCATCGCAAGACGTGCCCCCCGCACACCGCCCAACCTCCTTGCCGAACACCCGTTCCACTGCCGCCATCGCCACGCGTGTGCCCGCGGGCTGACCGTGCTTGTGCCCGCGCGGGGGCCCACGCGCCGTCTGGCGCGACCGCGAAGCCACGCGCGTGCGGACGCCCCGCACGTCGCCTCTTCACCGCAGAGCCGCAGGAGTAGGAGATGGAACGCACGACTGGAAAGGTAAAGTGGTTCAACGACGCCAAGGGCTTCGGCTTCATCGAGCACGAGGGCGGCCGGGACCTGTTCGTCCACTTTTCTTCCATCAAGCAGGAGGGCTTCAAGACCCTCGCCGAAGGTGAAGAGGTGGAGTTCGACGTGGTGGAGGGCCCCAAGGGCCCCGCCGCCGAGAACGTGGTTCGCGTCGGCGCCTGAAAACGCCCGCTCCTGACGGCGAAGGCCGCTCCCCGGATGGTCGGGGAGCGGCCTTTTTGGTGGCGCGGAGGGCCCTCACCCCCGGCTCGTTACACTCGCCTGCGGGGGCGCAGGGCGGGGGAGAACTGCGTTGCGGGCCGCACGGACCAATAGGGCACGATTCCTCGGGCCCGTGTCCGACGACTGCTCCGCCGTCGTTCAAACCGATGCCTCGTAGGGGCAGATCTTGTCGGCCCGCTCTTTCCTCACCGCGTCCGGCCGGGCGCGAGGATCACGGCCGCCGCGCGTCAACGCTAGCGGTTTAGCGTGCCGCGGAAAAACTCACCCGTAACGGAAATTCCTGCGACTAGCTGCAAGCCGTTGAGGCCGTCGATCTCATCCGCCCCGCGTAGCGGCCAGAGGTAGTACAGTTGCGAGGCGGCGGTGACGCGCCCGAACGACATGGAAAAGCCCGCCTCGAGCCCCGTGTGAATGCCGTCCGCCGTGTCGTCCAGGTTCTGCGCGCGTTCGAGATCGCCGTTGATCCAGCGGACCGACGGACCCCAATCAAAGCGTAGGTCCACCTCGGTTTGCTGGATCGCGCCGGCGGCAATCTCGCTTGACCACAGTGCGCCAGCCCCCAGCACAGTTGTCCGGACGATGTCTGCGTCCGCTGCCGTGCCGTCGCGGAGCCGGAGGCTGGAGGCCGTAACGTAGTAGTGGCTAGGGAGATGGATGGTCGGCATCCCGCGCCCGGCAATCCGCGGGGTGGAGTTGAGCCGCATGTCGAGTAATGCCGCGCTGAGCGCGTTTCCGGCGCCGGGGGTGAGCACGGCAGGCCCGATGTCGCTGTCCTGGATGTTGTCGGCTGAGATAAGGCTCACCCTGGTGGTGTAGCGCGCTTTCGGTGTCTGGAGTGACAGTCCGAGCGCGCCGGTGCCGATGGGCTTCTGCCCGTCATCATCGTCCGTCTCCGCTTTGCCCAGCCCCTCCGTAACAGAGCCAGAAGCAAAGATCCAGAACGGGTTCCCGGCGAGCGCGATTCGCGCGGAGCGAAGGTGCTCGCGAAGCTCCCGCTGAAGTGCGGCGACGCGTCCGCTGTTCTCCTCCCCTGCTTTAAGCCGGTGTTCCGCAGCGTCGACCGGATTCTCGGCCGCCAACGCGAGCGCGACGGCAACATAAGGGAGATCCTCCGCATTAGCCCGGTTCGCACGAACGCGGGCCTGCGCCGGATCAGTCCCCGCGCGGTCCAGGGCGGTGCGGAACTCCGCCGGATAATCGTGAGCGTAGTCGCGGGCGGCCTGGTGCAGCGCGACGACGTCGTTTTCGCCGCCCGCCTTCCGTCCCACCAGCGGGGCCGCGTTCGCCGCTGCCACCTGGATCCGGTCGATTTGGAAAGGTACGCGAGGCACGGCCGCGTCCGGCTCGGCGCTGCGCACGCCAACCACTGGGTTGACGAGAGTCTGTGCGCTGATGCACGTTGGCATTCCAGCGCTGGCGACGAAAACAAGAGTGAGCAGCGGAGTCCCCAATCGGTGAGTCATCGGAATCTTGGGCGTGTGGATGATCCCCCACGGCAGGTCGTGGCGGGGGCGAATGGAGCGGTCCTGGATGGCCGCGGTGGGCGTGTCTTACAGGGTCAACTTTGCAGCGGGAGCGGGCAGCATTTTCTGGAGGAGCTCGGCCTACAAGCGGGGGAATCACAAATCATGGCAGAGTAGGGCCTGAGCCGCACGCCGGCAAGGGCCTCGGCGCGGCCACCGCCCGCGCGGGCCGGTCCGGGCTCCCCTCCCTCACGTGCCCTGTCTCAATCGAAGCTGCTCGACCCGTCCGCGTCGGAAGACTCCTGGCGGTAATTGAGGCCAGCCTTGACTGAGGAGTCGATGCTGCTCCTGACGTCCGGGCGGTCGCGCTTGCAGGATGCGAGGAGGGCCTGGACGGCTCGGGTCCCGGTGACTATCGGGGAAGGCAGCGAGTGCAACGAGCGGGGCTTGTCTTCACCCCCGCTTCTCCCACGCCTCGTTGTACACGCCGGTGCGCTGGAGGTACTTCACGATCTCGATTGCGATGGCGCGGAGGAAGGCGGCTTCGCGGGCGTCGACGTCGGAGCGGTGCACGAGTTCGCGCAGGGTGCGCATGACGCTCTCCGTGTGGCGGCTCTTGAAGAAGTCGATCGCCCAAAGAGCGCGCTCCGCGTCCGTGAAGAGCATCTCCAGGAACTCGATTGTGACGGGCTGCACCTCGCGCCGGGGGCCCCGGAATGGCTGCACCTCGCCCTCGGCGGCCATCCACAGCTCGTACGCCATCACCAGCACCGCCTGCGCCAGGTTCAGCGAGGCGTGATCCGGGTTGGTGGGGATGTGCGCCGTGCGGTGGCAGAGGTCGAGCGCCTCGTTGGGGAGGCCGTGGTCCTCGCGGCCGTAGAGAATCGCCACCGGGCCTCCGCGTCCCTCCACCGCATCGAGCGCGCGCCCCAGCAGCTCCGGCGCGAGCGCGCGCGGGCGGGCGACGGCGCGCTTGGCGCGGCGGGAGCGGGCCGTCATCCCCACCACGAAGGAGCAGTCGGCGAGCGCGCTCTCCAGCGAGGAGTGGATCTCGGTGCGCTCCACGATCTCCTGCGTGTCGTGGGCGATACCCTCGATGCGATATGGGTCCCACTCGGCCGGGTTCACCAGGCGCAGGCGCTCCAGGCCGAAGTTCTTCATCGCGCGGACGGTGCCGGCGACGTTGACGCGGTCCTGCGTCTCCCACAGAACCACGACCACCCCCTGCAGCGCGCGGCGGCCGGGGGCGGACGGTTCGTCAGTATCGAAAGGATCGGACAAAGCTCAGTTGCGTCGAGGCCAAAAACGAACGGCAGTTTCACACAGAGACACAGAGGGGCAGGGAAAGAAGGGCAGAAGGGGTTCTCTGCGCCTTGTAGTTCTCTCTGCGCCCTCTGTGTGATGCTGTTTACCTCGCCAACGGAAGATACTCCGGAGGTGGAGGCTCGGCGGGGAGCGGAGGGCCGAACCGCACCTCGCGGCGCCCGCGCGGAATCTCCACCCGCCACTGCCGCGCACCCCCCGCGTCGGAAAGGAAGAGGTAGAGCATGGGGCGCTCGGTCGGCTCGACGGTGAAGTCCACGCGGAAGCGGCCCTCGCGCGCCAGGAGCGGGACCGGGCCGAAGAGGACGCGCTCGCCATCCTCCACGGAGAGCTCCAGCGCCTCAGGGCTCGTGGTGCGGCCCCACACCAGGTAGCCGGCATCCCCATCCTTGCGCGCCACCAGCGACAGCCCGGTGTCCTCCACCTCGCGCTCCCCACAGGCGGCGAGAGCGAGGAGCATGAAGAGGGCGGCGCGCTTCACTCCCGCGGACGCTCCCGCTGGCGCTGCTTGCCGCCGTACTGCTGCTCGCCGCGCGCGGAGATGCGGCCCAGGAGCACCCGCGAGGCGCGCACGTCGTGGCCCAGGTCGATCAGCAGGAGCACCACGTCCGCGCTCCCCCAGAGGATGGCGGCCAGCACGCCGGCGCGCACCACCTCGGCCAGGAGCGGAAGGAGCGCGTTGAGCCCCTCCGCGGCCACCCCCAACACGATCTCCAGCACCATGGCGATCAGCACCAGGAACGACACGATCTTGAAGAGCCGCGCGATGTACTGGAGCCCCACGTAGGGCTCGGTGTCCTCGGCGCGGATGGAGCCGGGCGCGGTGCGCTCGCGCGCGATCCGCGCCTCCTCGTCGGTGGGCGGGCGGGCGGGGGCGCCGGCGGGCGGGGTGGTGGCCGCGGGCTCCGCGTGCAGGAGCGTCTGGTCGTCCGGACGCTCGGGGGTGGCGCCTCTCGTCTCGTCGCTCATCATCAACGCTCCCTTTCGCGCTGCCGCTGCCCGCCGTACTGCTGCTCGCCGCGGGCGGAAACGCGTCCCAGGAGGACGCGGGAGGCACGGACGTCGTGCCCCAGGTCGATCAGCAGGAGCACGATGTCGGCCGCGCCCCAGAGGATGGCCGCCAGCACCCCGTTCTGCACGATCTCCGCGAAGAGCGGGAGGATGGCCCGCGCGCCGTCGCTCGCCACGCCCAGCACCACCTCCAGCACCAGCGCAAAGATCACCATGAAGGAGACGATCTTGAAGAGCCGCGCGATGTACTGCAGGCCGATGTAGGGCTCCGTGTCTTCCGCGCGCACGGAGCCGGGCGTGTTGCGCTCGCGCTCGATGCGCGCCGCCTCGTCCTCCGCGCTGCCGTGGCGGGACGGCACCGCGCCGCGCGCCGCGGGGGCGAGCTCGGGGGCCGTGGTGCCCTGGCCCGCCGCGTATGTCGCCGTCTCTTCCGTCCGCACCACGGGCGTGCGCTCGGCGCCGCCCTCCAGATCGTCGCGCTCCATCCCCCCTCCACCCGTCATCGTTGAGATGAGCCGCCCCGCCGCCGCTCCGGCGCGAAGAGCTCCCGGTCCGTGATCCCCACCCGCCGCGCCGTCTCGGCGGCCCACCCCAGCTGCGCGACCTGCCGCTGCGTGTGCCCGTCGCTTCCCAGCGAAAAGCGGACCCCGGCCCGCAGCGCCTTCCCCAGGAGCCTGTCGTGCGGGAGACGGTAGCGGTTGGAGATCTCCAGCGCCACCCCGCTTTCCGCAAGGGCGTCGACGTAGCGGTCCTCGCGCTCGCCGGTCCACCAGGCGTCCACGTCGCTCTCCAGGTCGAACAGAGCGGGCGGTGTGAGCGTGGAATGGGCCGCGATGTGGATGGGCATGGTGCGCACCATGTCGCACAGGTTGTCCACCATCACGTCCATCACCTCCTGCGGCCGGCCGCTCCACGGCTCGGGGAGCTCCTGCCACCAGGGGGAGCCCATGGTGCCGTCCGGGAGGTAGAAGCCGTGGTTGGAGCCCACGCGGTAGTCGAAGCGGTCCATCACCTCGGCGGGGAGCTCCTTCCACATCTCGTCGCACCAGCAGAACTCGCCGGAGCGGAAGACGGGGGCGTCTTCCAGCGCGTCCAGGTAGGCGCGCACGCGGGCCTCGCTGGAGAGGAAGCGCTGGGTGTTGCGGCTGGAGACGTGGTCCGCGATCCCCATCTCCACCCCCAGCTCGCGCGCGCGGGCGACGACCCGTTCCAGCGGGAGGTCGCCATCGGACATGTTGGTGTGGCAGTGGAGGTCCTGCCTCCCGAGCCGTTCCGCGCTCACGGCCGCCCCGCCGCCATCCGCACCCCGAAGCGGTCCTTGTACGCCTGCTCCGCGCGCTGCAGCGCGGCCCACCCCGCCTGCCCCTCCGGCCCCAGCCGCTCGCGGGGGACGCGGCGCGTGGGCCACGGCGCCATCGGTGCATTCAGATCGCCGTGGTAGAGCGACATGGTCGCCTCCACGATGTCCTCCACGGCCCGCTGCCGCGCCTCCGGGGTAATGCGGTTGAGCGCCACCACGGTGCGCAGCGCCCCGCGCGAGAAGACGTCGGCGAGGAAGGTGGAGTACTCGTCGCGGCGCGCGGCGCTCTGCGGGGCCCCGGCGCGCGCCAGGAGTCCGCGCAGGGCGGCAGCATCTTCCTTGACGCCGCGCTCCACCAGCTCCGCCGCCACCGCGACCCAGAGGGAGTCGCCGGGGGCGTCGAGCTGCGCGTCCAACCGGGTGAGGAGCTGGGTGGTGGTCACGCGGTCGAGCGGGTTGGGGCGGCGCGGGACGCGGCGGGCGCTGCGGGTGAAGCGCGCCACGCTGTCCGGCTGCTCCTCGTTGAGCACGACGGACTCGCCCACGATCATCACCGGCGTCCCCACCTGCACGTTGTGGAAGAGGCGCACCGCGTTGGCGTTAGACAGGCGGATGCACCCGTGCGACACGCGCCGCCCCAGCAGCTCCGGCTTGTCGGTGCCGTGGATGGCGAGCTCGTTCCCCAGGAAGACCGCCGCGGCGCCCAGCCCGCCCTCTTCCTTGCGGAGCGGCGAGTCCTGCGGCGGCACGGGGCGCTTGTTCTCGATGAACCACCAGTCGGGGCGAAACCAGGCGGGGTTCAGCTCCTTGTACTGCACCTGCATGGTGCCGCTGGGAGTGTGGAACTGCCACTGCCGGCCGCTGCGGCTGCTGAGGCGGAAGCCGGTGCCGGTGCCCACGGGCGCGCGCCACAGGACGCGCTCGCCGTCCATGAAGCGCAGCTCGTTCCGCTCCACGTCCACCACCACGAACTTGCGGTCGGGCACGGGCACCGGGGGTGCCGGCGCCGCTGCGGGGGGAGGCGGCGCGGGCTTGCGGCTCCCCATCGTGGAGCATGCGCCCATCAGGAGCGCGGCGCACAGGGCCAGCGGCGCGCGCGCGGCGAACGATCGGTTCATCAGGCGAATCATACGGCTGCTTCTGCGGTGCGGGCCGCGCGCGGGTTCACGCGCGCGGAAGACAAGGTCGTGCACGAGGTTGCAACCTGTGCGCCAGGGTAGTCGCCGGGCAAGTACACGCGGGCGCTGGCGGAGTGCCGAGGCCCCCTCCCCCGGGTGAGGGGGAGAACTCCGCGCGAGTGCCGGATCCCGTAGGGGCGCGATTCATCGAGCCCACCCTCCGCCGTGCCTCGACCCTGGCTTCTTGCACCCAAGCCCGTAGGGGCCGCCCCGCGTGGCTGCCCGTGCCCGCCCCCGCGCCGGCCATGCCGCACGCACCCGATGCACGCATGCTCCCCTGTCCCCTCCCGTCCCCGCCGCATACCTTCCCCACACGCCACGGACGGCGCGCGGCCGTCCATGCAGAACCAGCAGCAGGAGAGACTCCGTTGAGCGAAGCAGCCAACCCGAATGAGGCGATGACGACCACCGCCTCCGGGCTCCAGTACACCGACGAGGCGGTGGGAAGCGGCCAGGAGGCGCACGCAGGTGATCACGTGGTGGTGCACTATACCGGCACGCTCACCGATGGGCGCAAGTTCGACAGCAGCCGCGACCGCAACAAGCCGTTCGAGTTTCCCCTCGGCGCGGGCACCGTGATCCGCGGCTGGGACGAGGGCGTGGCGGGGATGAAGGTAGGCGGCAGGCGGCGTCTGGTCATTCCGCCGCAGCTCGGGTACGGTGCCAGGGGCGCCGGCGCCGTCATTCCGCCCAACGCGACGCTGGTGTTCGACGTGGAGCTGATCGGCATCCGTTAGCCGCGGGAGTCGTGGCGGATTCTGGTAAGTTTGGGCGGTGAAGTGATTTTGTCCTCTCCGAAGCGGTGGGGGGATGGAACTTGACACGACTCGCGGGGGTGGCAAATTCATCGGACGCGGAGGCGCGCCGGATGATGACGGCCGCCTCCGCGGGTCTATTTCTTTTCACCGCCGCGGGACCGGGCGGTTTCGTTATCCCCACCGAAGGATTGATTATGAGTGCGGCGGCGATCTTTGTGGATGGCGGTTACTTCGACCGCGTCTCGCGCGACTGCGGCTCCCCGCGGATCGACTTCGGCAAGCTGGCCACCGAGCTGGCCCGGCCGAACGACCTCCTGCGCACCTATTACTATCATTGCCTCCCCTACGTCTCCCCGGTGCCCACGCCCGAGGAGCTTGAGAGGCTGGAAGGGAAGAAGCGCTTCTTCAGCGCCCTCAACCGCCTGAACCGCTTCGAAGTTCGCGAAGGGAAGCTCGAGTACCGCGGCACCGACCGCGAGAGCGAGCGCCCAATCTTCGAGCAGAAGCGCGTGGACATCTACCTGGGCGTGGACCTGGTGCTGCTGGCCGTAAAGCAGCGAGTGTCTCGCGCCATCCTCATCACGGGCGACAGCGATTTCCTCCCCGCGATCCGCGCGGCCAAGAACGAGGGGGTGCTGATCCACCTCTTCCACGGCAGCGGCCCGCAGCAGCCGCACCGCGACCTGTGGGAAGAGGCGGACGACCGCACCGTCATCACCCCCGAGCTGCTCCAGACCTTCCTCCTCGCCAGCCCGGAGGACCGCCGCCCGTACGAGCGGCAGGAGCGCGCCCAGTCCTACGACCGCCCGGTCTACGATCGGCCGGACGTGCGCCGCTCCTACTCCCCTCCGCCCCGCGACGAAGATCCGGCATCCGACTCCTGGCCCGTGCGCTCGCCACAGGGACTCTGACCGTCGGCAGGAGATGAAAAGAAGCGGCACCGGATCGTTCCGGTGCCGCTTCTTTTGGCTCCTCGCACGCTGTCGCGTCGGAATCCCCTTCAGAGCTCGGAGCAGGTGAGGAAGAGGACGACCATCAGCGCCATGGTGAGGAGCTGGAAGCGGATCGCGCGCCCGCGAAGCTTCCAGCCACGCTCCGTGAAGTGCTTCCGGCTGAGGAAGGCGCCCCGTGTGACCGCGGCCCACGTACTCGTTCCCGGCGCCGTTTCCGAAATCGAGATCAGCAGGTTTACGATGGCCGTCACGCCGGAGGCCACGGTCACGATGAGGAGCAGGACGCAGGCAGCGAGGTGCATGAGGGGGTTCCGGCGAGCGGTGAAAGGGGCCGTGCGGGGAGGGGCGCAGAGGGCACGGTACAGGATACGGCCGTTCACCACAACGGTTTCGGTGCGGGTAGCCGGGATTGTCGCGGGGGCGGGGCGGGCAGACACGCAGGACTGCGCCTACGAGATCCGTGCGAAGAGGCGGCTGACGTAGCGGCGTCAGGCACGGGCGCGATAAATCGCGCCCCTACGCGTTTTCTGAGACCCGAAGGCTCGCGCGGAAAGGCGGCGATCTCCCCCCTCTCTCGATAACAGAGGCGCCAGCCTCTCCTGTTACCGGGAGAGGGGGGCCGGGGGGGGTGAGGGCCCGTTACCCCACCGTCTCGTACGGCTCGCCCGGCGCGGCGACGGCTTCAGGCGAGAGGCGGAAGGCGGCGCGGAGACGGGCTTCGGCGGCTTCGGCGGCGGCTTCGGTGCGCGCGTGCACCTCGGCAAGGGGACCCCCGGGCATCAGACGGTCACCCACGCGGGCGAGGACGACGACACCGACCGCGGGATCCACGGGGTCGCCCTTGCGCAGCCGTCCGGCGCCGAGGTGCAGTGCCGCCTCCGCGATGCCGCGCGCCTCGGCCTCCGCTACCCAACCGTCCGCGTCGGCGGCGACGGTGCGGACGACGGGCGCGGCGGGGAGGAGGTCCGGGCGGGCGACGACGCGCGGGTCGCCGCCCTGCGCCTCCACCAGCATCTCCATCCGCCGCGCCGCCGCCCCCGAGTCACGCAGCGCGGTGAGGGTGCGCACCGCATCGTCCGCGGAGGATGCGAGGCCGGAGAGGAGCATCAGGTGCGTGCCCAGCTCCAGGGTGAGCGCCCACAGGCCGGCGGGGCCGCCGCCGTTGAGGGTCTCGAGCGCCTCGCGCACCTCCAGCGCGTTGCCCACGGCCCGCCCCAGCGGCTCGCGCATGGAGGAGAGGACGGCGCGCGTGCGGCGCCCGGCCCCCTGGCCGATGCGGACCAGGGCGCCGGCGAGCTCGCGCGCGGCCTCCTGCGTGGTCATGAAGGCGCCGGAGCCCCACTTCACGTCCAGCACGATGGTCCCGGCGCCGCCGGCCAGCTTCTTGGACATGATGCTGCTGGCGATCAGCGGCACCGAATCGACCGTCGCGGTGACGTCGCGGAGCGAGTACAGCGCGCCGTCGGCTGGGACGAGGGCGGGGCTCTGGCCCACGAGCGCGCACCCGATCCGCCGCACCTGGGCGCCCATCTCATCCAGCCCCAGCTCCGTGCGGAAGCCGGCGATCGACTCCAGCTTGTCCAGCGTGCCGCCGGTGTGCCCCAGCCCGCGCCCGGACATCTTCACGAAGGCGGCGCCCGCCTCGGCCATCAGCGGCACCAGGACGAGCGAGGTCTTGTCGCCCACGCCGCCGGTGCTGTGCTTGTCGACGGTGGGACGTTCGAGGTCCGCCCATTCCAGGGTTGCGCCGGTGTCGACCATCGCCTGCGTCATCGCCAGCGTCTCGCGCTCCGTCATTCCGCGCCAGCAGACGGCCATCAGCCACGCCGCGAGCTGGTAGTCGGGGATCGACCTGTCCAGGTAGCCGGCCAGGAGGGCGCGGATCTCGTCCGGGTCCAGCTCGCCGCCGTTCTTCTTCCGCTCGATCAGCGGCACCGCCACACTGCTCACGCATCCTCCGCGAGCGCGGGGAGATCCGACCCGTCGAAGGCGCCGGGGAGGAGGGCGCCGACGGTGGTCATCCGCACGCCTCCGGGGTCGTTGGGCCCCGCGGGCGTCACCAGCACCATCTCCGGGCCGAACTCGTACAGCACCTGGCGGCACGCGCCGCACGGCGCGCATGCGAGGTCGTCCTGCGGCCCCACCACCGCGATGGCGCGGAATGTTGTGCGCCCCTCGGAGACGGCCTTGAAGATCGCCGTGCGCTCGGCGCAGTTGGTGAGCCCGTACGAGGCGTTCTCCACGTTGCACCCGGTGAACACGGTGCCGTCGTCGGCCAGCAGCGCGGCGCCCACGGGAAAGCGGCTGTACGGCACGTAGGCGAAGCCGCGGGCGGTGCGGGCGCTCTCCATCAGCGCCTGCGCCTGCGCTTCGTCCAGCGCCGTGGTTTCGTTCGGATTGGTCAACGTCGTTTGCTCCAAGGGGTTTGCGGCTGGAATTGCAAGCGCCGCGCCGCATAGCACAAGGCCCGCTTCCACAAGCGTGGGAGCGGGCCGGGCATCGTAACAACAGCCTCACACAGAGGAAAAGGAGGAACACGGAAAGGCACAGAGGAAACACCTTTCTTTTTTCTTGCGGTACCCTCTGTGTCTCTGTGTGAGGCGTGGTTCAGCGGTTCGCGACGGCTACGGTGCTGTCGCTGCGCCCCAGCATCCGCCGCACCCCCGTCCATGCGCGAACGAGCGAAGACGAGCGGTCCAGCCGCGCCTCGGCGATGCGGCGCGATCCCGTGCTGGCGTGGATGAAGCGCCCGCCGCCGATGTACACCCCCACGTGCGTGGTGCGGCCGCCGTAGCCGAAGGTGAGGATGTCGCCCGGAAGCATGCGGCTCACGTCCCGCGGGATCGACTGGCCCACGCGCGCCTGCTCGGCCGCGGTGCGCGGAAGGCGCACGTTCAGGCCGCGCATCAGGTACTGGAGGAAGCCGCTGCAGTCGAAGCCGCGCTCGGGAGAGGTGCCGCCCAGCGAGTATCGTACGCCGATCTGCCGCCGGGCCAGCGCCACCACGGAGTCACGCTTCGCATCCGCCTCGCCGCGCGGGGCACTCTCGCCGCGCAGGAACTCACGCAGCCTGGGGAAGCTCTCCTGCGCCGATGCGGCGCCGGGAAGGGCCAGCACGAGACCCAGGGCAATGGCGAATAGTGCGCTGCCGCGGCTTGGAAGCAAAGCTATGTGGGGGAACGCGGGTGAAAGCGGATCGGCGCGGGGACCATCCCACCGGGTGGCATCCCCTTGCTAGGGGAGGGCCGCGGCGGCGCCGAAGCGGAGTCGATCAAGGGTGTGAAGTGGGGGGCATGATACCCCCCCTGCACCCCCCGCGTCAACAACCTCGTGCCCCGCCGTTCCGGCCCCCGAACACTAAGCCGATGCGTTCCAACGACTTGCGGAAATCCGTCCATCCGGCCGTTTCCGCCCCGCGCTGGCCGCTGATGGACAACGCGCGCGCCCCGCCCCATACTGCGGAAGACCATCCCCCCGCCCATCCCGACGCATCCGCCATGAGCCGCCTCTTCCGCACAGCCGTACCCCTGCTGGCGCTTGCCGCACTGGCCTGCGCCGCCGCCGCGCCCGCCGCCGGACGCCCGGCTCCGACTGCCGTCCGCAGCGACACGACGGCGCTGCGCCGCACGCTGGAGTCTGTGATGCGCGGCTACGCGGGCGTCGCGGGGGTCAGCGTCGCGAACCTCAAGACAGGCGAGACGCTCTCCATCCGCGGCGGCGAGACGTACCCGTCGGCATCGCTGATCAAGGTGGCGATCCTGGTGGCGCTGCTGGACGAGGTCAACAAGGGGTCGATCCGGCTGGACGAGCGCATCGGGATGATCGCGCGCGACCGGGTGGGCGGCTCCGGCGTCCTGCAGTACATGGCGTCCGGTCTCAACCTGACGGTGGAGGACGCGGCGTGGCTGATGATCACCCTGTCCGACAACACCGCCACCAACCTCCTCCTGGACCGCCTCAACATCCGCACGGTGTGGAGCAAGATGGAGGCGCTGGGGCTGCCGCACACCAAGATCCACTCCAAGACCTTCCTCCGCGCCACCTCGGTCGCCATGGACAGCTCGGTGAAGTACGGCCTGGGCGTCACCACGCCGGACGAGACGACGCGCCTCTTTACCCTGCTGCACCAGGGGCGCGCGGTGTCGCCGGCCATGGACTCGCTGGCGCTGCGGATGCTGCGCGCCAACCAGGACGCCGGCAAGCTGCAGCGCTGGCTGCCGGGTAACCTCGACGCCGCGCACAAGTCGGGCGACGTGGACCAGGCGCGCAACGACTGCGGCATCCTGTACGGCGCCGAGGCCCCGGTGGCGGTCTGCGTGATGACGCGCGAGAACCAGGACCGGTCGTACATGCCGGACAACCCCGCCAACCTCCTGATCGCGCGCATCGGCCGCGAGGTGTTCCGGCACTACAACCCGGCCACGCAGCTTCCCCCGTTGCCGCGCTGACCGAAGACGCCGCTCCGCCCGAAGCCGCTCCGGCCCCGGAGCCCGCGCCGCGGCGCAGGCGCATGCGCATCACCCTGCGCCGCGCCACCATCGGCGTCGCGCTGGCGGAGGTGGCGCTGCTGCTGGGGCTCGTCATCTACCTGGCCGCGACCGAGAAGACGCTGCTGGTGCGGGTGGCGACTCGCGAGGAGCTGCGTCCGGCGGCCACCGCCGCGCGGCTGGTGATTCCGGTGGCGGGGGTGCGCGAGCGCGACCTGGCCGACAGCTACGGCGCGGGGCGCTCCGGCGGGCGCAAGCACAAGGGAGTGGACATATTCGCGCCGGACGGCACGCCGGTGCTGGCGGCGGCGGGCGGGGTGATCGTGAAGCGGGCCACGAGCGCGCTGGGCGGGATCTCGCTCTACCACCGCGACGAGGACGGGCGCACCATCTACTACTACGCGCACCTGCAGCGCTACCGTGCCGGCCTCAAGGAGGGCGATCTGGTGCGCGCCGGAGACGTCATCGCGTACGTGGGGCACACGGGCAACGCGCCCGCCGGAAACCCGCACCTGCACTTTGCCGTCTACACCGTATCCGACCCGAACCGCTGGTGGCGGGGAAGGGATCTGAACCCGTATCCCCTGCTCGTGAAGCCGTGAGCCTGCGCCGCAACCAGCCGCACCGCCCGCGATGACGCTCGTCGCCGCCTGGCTGACCACGTTCGCCGTCTGCGTGCTGGGCTCGCTCGTCCCCTTCGTCAACACCGAGATCTACCTGCTCTCCGCGGTGGCGCTCTCGCCGAAGTCGTACGTGCTGCCGCTGGTGGTCGCGGCCACGGTGGGGCAGACGGTGGGGAAGATCGCGATGTACTACGTGGGGCTCGGCGTGCTGAAGCTCCCCGCCGGGCGCGTGCAGCGCGGGCTGGAGGCGACGCAGGCGAAGCTGGAGGCGCGGCCGCTGTGGGGGAAGCTCGTCTTCTTTTGCAGCTCGCTGGTGGGCCTCCCGCCGCTGTACGTGATGGCGATCGCGGCGGGGGCGGTGCGGATGAACATCGTCTTCTTCGTGGTGGCGTGCCTGGTGGGGCGCTTCATCCACTTCGCGGTGGTGGCGATGGTCCCCGACCTGTGGAACCGGATCTTCGGCTGAATCGGTTGCGCGCGGGGGCGGCCGGGTACAGCTTGAAGGCGGCACCCAGAATGGAGGGACCGATGATCGCGAAGCACATCCGTTACCACGAAGCAAACATCCTCAACCCCGAGGCGGGGAACCACGTCGTCACCAGCGACCCGCGCGAGGTGAAGGCGGCCAAGCGGGCGGCGCAGCGCTCGTGGGCGGAGTTTCCGTACTACGGCCACCGCTACGGCACGCGCGGCCGCCAGTTCTCGCTGAGCGACAGCGGCTGGCTCGCCACCCTGGTCGACCTGACGCCGGACGTCGCGGTGGAGCAGGTGAAGTGGCTGGGCGGCGTCCTGTCGTCGCGCGGGATGCCGCAGTGGATGCTGGAGCGCCACCTGGCCATCCTGCACGAGGAGCTTTCCGCCGCGCTCCCGGAGTCGGCCGGGCGCTACTCCATCCTCCTCCATTGCGCGGCCGAGCTCCGCTCTATGCGCGAGGCGCACTTCCCCCCGGCCCGCTTCCAGGCCCTCACCGACGCATTCGACGCGGCTGTAGGCGAGCCGTGGAACCGCCGGCTGCGCGGGATGGGCGGCATCCTGGTCGCCGCCGTCGCGGACGAGCGCTCCGGAATCGAGTACGCCGTCCCCTCGCTCATCGAGTGGCTGTGCGATCCGGGCCGCTTCCCTCCCGAGTGGATCGCGGCCGTGAATGGCACCCTGGCTCGTGCCCGCGGCTAGATTCGGAAAAACCATCACACAGAGGGCACGGAGGGGAACAGAAAGGCACTGAGAAATGCTTTTCCGTTTCTCTTTCCGTCCCCTCTCTGTGTCTCTGTGTAGGGGTTCGACAGCGCCTGCTGACACGCGCGCGTAACTGCTTGTGTTAGATGGAGATGCAACAAAGCCGCCCCGGGCGCATGTACAACGCGCCTGGAGCGGCCTCAGGTGGGTTAACCCGTTACCCTG
>DASVQP010000069.1 GCA_036389135.1 Longimicrobium sp. | reverse complement strand
GGAAAGTCCGCGGGGGCGCCGCTCCACTCCTCCACCAGGCGCCGCTCCGCGTCGTCCAGCAGCGGGAGCCGCGAGAGGGGGAGGTCCGGCTGGGCCGCCACCTCTTCCAGGAGCCGCGTGTAGTGCGCCAGCATCCGCCGGGCGGTGGCCGCGTCAAATAGATCCGCGGCGTACTGCAGAGACGTGGAAAGCGACGCCCCCTCGTCCCTCACCGCCAGCGACAGGTCGAACTTGCTGGTGCCGGACTCGATCTCCATCCACTCGGCCGTGACCCCGCCCCACGGCCGGGCCGCCTCCGCGGGATCCTGCTGGATGAACACGGCCTGGAAGAGGGGGGCGGAGCTCCCCCGGCGCTCGGGGGCCACGGCCTCCACCACGCGCTCGAAGGGGATCTCGGCGTGGGCCAGTGCGTCCAGCGTGCTCTCGCGCACGCGGCGCACGAGGGCGCGGAAGGTGGGGTCGCCCCCCAGGCCGGCGCGCAGGGGGAGCATGTTCACGAAGAAGCCCACCGTCCCTTCCACCTCCGGCCGCCCCCGCCCCGCCTCGGGCGAGCCCACCACCACGTCGTCCTGCCCCGAGTACCGGGCCAGGAGGAGCTGGAAGGCGGCCAGGAGTACGGTGTAGGGGGTGCACCCCTCCTGCCGCGCCAGCGCCCTGAGGGCGGCGGCGCACCCGCCCGGCACCTCCGCGCGCTCGTTGGCGCCCCGCTGGCCGGAGGCGGCGGAGCGCGGACGGTCCGCCGGCAGCTCCAGCAGCGCGGGCGCGCCGGCCAGCCGCTTCGTCCAGTAGGCGAGCCCCCGCTCCAGGCGGTCGCCGGCGAGGTGCTCCCGCTGCCAGGCGGCGTAGTCCGCGTACTGGATGGGGGGCTCCGCGAGCGGCGCGGCGAGGCCGGACTCTTCGGCGGCGTACAGCGTACCCAGCTCGCGCAGCAGCACCCCGATGCTCCACCCGTCGCCCGCGATGTGGTGCATGCACAGGAGGAAGACGTGCTCCTCGTCGCTCAGCCGCAGCAGCAGCGCGCGGAAGACGGGGCCGCGCTCCAGGTCGAAGGGGCGCGCCGCCTCGGCGTGCAGCCGCTCCCGCACGTCGCCCTCCACCCGCTCCAGCGGGAGGGGGACGGAGGCCGCGGGGTGGATCACCTGCACCGGCCCGTCTCCGTCGCTGGCGAAGGTGGTGCGCAGCGCCTCGTGCCGCCGCGCCAGCCCGGTGAGCGCGCGCTGGAGCGCGCCCGCGTCCAGCCGCCCGCGCAGACGCACGACGAGGGGAATGTTGTAGGCGCTCCCGCCCAGCCCCATCTGCTCCACGAACCAGAGCCGCTCCTGCGCGAACGAGAGGGGGAGCGATCCGTCGCGCTCCACCCGCGCGATCGGCTCCTCTTCCTCCTGGCCGCTCCGGGTGAGCCCGCGCGCGACCTCGGCCAGCGTGGCCCCCTCGAACAGCGTGCGCAGCGGCAGCTCGCGCCCCATCCCCGCCCGCACGCGCGCCACCACCCGCGTGGCCAGCAGCGAGTGGCCGCCCAGGTCGAA
>DASVQP010000068.1 GCA_036389135.1 Longimicrobium sp. | reverse complement strand
ATGTACCTGCGTCTCTGACCCAAACGGAGCGGAATCATACCCGCGGATCGGGTTCGAATTGCGTAGCAACCGCTCCGTACGACGTTTTCCACGGCTACCCGATACCCGCTTTTCCGCTGTTTCCGGATGGAAACTAGTTAGGTCACCGTTCAGCACCGGTGCGATTAACTGCGCTCGGACCTTTGCTCCCTCATCAGAGGGATGCGGCCGCTGGAATCCAATGACTGTTCCAGGGTGAGGCTGGGGCGCACCGCGGGCTTTCTCTCCCCATTTCGAGTGGAGTGGGGCGCCATACAGCACATCCGATGGGTCGGGCCGACTCCCAAAATCCTCAGACGATGACCGCACTCCGACCTGAACCTCGGCGACGCGTAGAGCCCCTCCACTCGCACCAACAATCTCCCGTAACTTGCATTCGCCGTGTTGGGAAACTCGCAGTTCAAACAGAGCCGCGAGTACATCGAACTGCGCTACTCGCGATTGTATTGCGGCAGGTCCTCTGCGCGCGAGCGTGGCGACCTTCGGCTTCGTCACACGTTTACGCGCATTTCGGACATCAATCTGGTCGTCTGCAGTGAGTCGGCCTTGTCTCTGGAGGACCGCGGCTGCAGCGAGGCAACGCGCTGCAGCGCTGTCCAGCTGATCCAAAGCGAGTAGAAGCTCCGGATCAGCCCTGTCTCGGACCGACTGTGCCGCGAGGCGGCAAACCGTTACATGGCTTTCCGACGGGGACGAGTCGGACTGCGCCTTGGAAGCTGGTCCTGCACGGGAGGGGTTCCGACGGTTGCGAGATAGTGCAGAGATGCCCGGGATGCGTCCACGCAGACGCCCGGCTGCTCCTTCCAGTACTAACGCCTCGCGGAGCGCGCTGAGCGTACCGGAGAAGGCGTCGGCGAACTCGTGAACCTGTTGCCAACAAACAGGTTCTGTGAGGCCGCCGCCCGAGGCACCGGAGTCCTGGACGATCTCTGTGGATGTCGCTGCACCAGGCACGTTCATCTGCCCTCCACAGTTCCGTCACCAGCTTCGCACTCCATTCCAGCTCTGATACGCTGACCCAAGCGTGTAGTTCAACATAAGCAACAACTGCTGAACCTCAGGAGCGCCTGAGTACCTCCGTGCATTTTGCGCTCTCAAGAAGTGAGCCAGACTGCATTTTAACCTAGTCGCAAAGTGGCGTAATAAGATCGTGCTGAGTGGAGCACTACTCCGGCACGGGTAGGCCAGGCCGATCGGCTGGTCGGCGAGTAGGTAGGGATCGTACAGTCGCGGTGCTGCCCTACCCGGGGGCAAAGAGAAACGCCGAGCAGCTCGACTAAGTGACGACCGGGTAAAGCGGGTAGGTTGATAGGCCACTGAAGCGGTCGTCCCCCGGTTCGACCGGCTTCTCGAGATGGGGCTTTCTGCTGGCGAGGGTTCCGACTCGACCAGCCGGCTTCTACAGGTCGCTAAAGCTGTTCGCCTAAAGGCGAAGGTTTCGGACCTGGTGTATGGAAACGAACTGCTCGGCACAAAGGCTGGGGAACCAAACCGCGCGGTAGCTGCGCGAAGCAGCGCTACGGAACCGGTGCAAGAAGTAGGATTGTTCGTGCGAAGCAGCGAACCCCAAGTTCAACTGCGAAGCGGCCTCACCGTCGGTGCCCTGGCACCGGCGGCCGGGTGCCAGCAACTCTCGGGGACCGCCTTGGCATCGCTCTGATGGAGTACCTGCGCCTATACGTGCTCGGCGTACAACCGCACGTGGCTGAGCCCTTCGCTGGAGTTACCGCGGAACGGCCCTGTCCTGCAGGAAACGTCCAATAAGCCCAATCGGTGTGGTAGTAGAGGACACTCCTTGACCGTGGCCGCAGCTCGACGTATACTAACTGTGACTCGGATCCGTGGCACGGCCCCAACGGGGAGCTTGCGATGGGAGGGAGGCACCGAGTGGGACAGATCGACGAAAACACCTGGTCTCAGACCGGGCTCTTGCCGCATACGCCTTAGGTATGCGGCTTTTTGTCGTCTCGAGCAACCTGGCTTCAGAGGAGGTGCCCCATGGGACCGTGAGCCCTGCCGCGAACCGGTTTTTTGCAAGGACCGTGGTATTCTTCGACCCTATCGTTCATCAACGTTCGAACCGGGAGACCTCATCATGGGACCCTGACGCTGCCGTGTACGGCCAAACAGCCGCCCCATTCGCAAGGCGGAGCTTCCACGGGATGGCCTCCGTGCTATGAAACCTAAGGTATCCGAATGTCTCGATTTTCTGCGCTCGTCGATTCCGGCACCTCCCTCGTGGGTACTGCGTGCTACGTCCGTCTCCCGTCCAGCCATGCCTGCGCCGTCGGTGTTCGCCACGCGGGCACAACCCGACAACACACAAAACGAAAAAGGCATCCATGTCGCTCAACGCACTTCACTCCCGACTGACCCATCCGCGGCTGGCCTGCGTGCGCCGGCAGTGGACCTCACGCGCATGGCACGTCGCGCGTGCGAGTCTCATCACCCTCTTTCTGGTCGCGTGTGATCGTCAGCCGACCCTCACGGTCGACGGCGCCACGATCCCGCCGGTAGGAGCTGCGGCCGGATCAGACCCGGCGGCCGCCCTCGCGCCGCGCCACTCCCTTGCATCGGGTGGCTACATCCCGCTCACCTCGCTCCAGAACGTTTTGTTCGGCGCCGTCGGTCCTCGCGCCGGGATCTCGCAGGGGTACAAGCCGGACGGCGGATCGAACGGCCACGCGGGTCTCGACTTCGCTTGGTGGGACGACACCGGTACCCCGGTGCATGCTCCCGTATCCGGGACCGTGATCAACCTCGGGTACTGCGGCGGCGTGTTTATCCTCGATGACTGGGGGCACACCCATATCCTCCTGCACATGACCAACCTGATCGCTCCCGCCGTTGGTCAGCGGGTGCGCCAGGGAGACCCAGTCGGAAAACTGGGCAACGTGACAGGCGGGGGATGCACCTCTACGGGGTCGCATCTCCACTACGAGGTGCGGCCGGGCCGACGTCTCACCGCGGCAGACCCCACGGCCAACAACCGGGCGACGACCGTCGATCCGTTGTCGTACCTGGCGGGTCCGGTCGGCTATGGAGCACGCTTCCACGGTTATCGCGGGCTGCCGGCCACCATGTGGCCTGGGGGCGCGTACCTGGTCGTCGTCCTCTTCCAGAACACCGGGCTGCAGTCCTGGGAGCCGAGCCTCGCCTATCGGCTGGGATCGCAGAGCCCCGAGAACAACGCGACCTGGGGAACGGGCCGTGCGGGCCTCGGGGGAAGCATTCCGTTCAACGGGATAGCCGAGATCAGTGTGCCCGTCCGAGCGCCGACGACCCCGGGCGTCCGCGCCTTCCAATGGCGAATGGTCCGCGACGGATACGCGTGGTTCGGCGAGCACAGCCAGTACAGCACAGTGCGCGTGCTGCAGCCGATGGCGCTGGTGAGCCTCATGTCCGGCAAGTGCCTGGACGCGCCCTATGCCTCGAACGGCTCACGCGTCCACATGTGGGACTGCATTCCCGGCAATCACAACCAGCGCTTCGCCTACGTACCCGAGACGGGCCAGGTCAAGGTACATGGCGAAAAGTGCCTCGATGCGTGGCAGGCACGCGTCGGCGACCCAATCGTAGTACACGATTGCCATCCGGGCCTGCAACAGAGGTGGGGGCTCTCACCATCGGGAAACCTGCAGCTTCGGGATGCGCGCGACCCCCAGGGGCGCCCGCTCTGCCTGGACATCGACCAGTATGCCCGCAACAACGGCGCGCAGCTCGTCGCGTGGACTTGCCACTCCGGGGAGAATCATCTGTGGCGTGAAGACTTAGGCGGAATCGGCGGAAGTGCCGTGAGCGTCGCCACCATGCTCCCCGGCGGCCGCTGCATGGATGCGCCCTCCGGTGCGCGGGGCACGGAGCTGCATCTCTGGGACTGCCTGGGGAGCGGGCTCGCGAACCAGCGGTTCCGTCGTATGCCGGATCGCACGCTCCGGGTCCATGGGATGTGCGTGGACGGGCACAACGGGAAGGTCTATGATCCTGTAAAGGTTTGGGATTGCCACGGACGCGCGAACCAGCAGTGGGATCTCACACCGAGCGGTGAGTTGCGGGGGATCAATGGCCTGTGCATCGACGTACGTGGAGCAGCAACGGGCAACGGTACCCGCATGATGCTGTTCCGTTGTACGGGCGGTGCCAACCAGCACTGGCGGTATCGGGATCCAACCCGGTAGTCATGGGGCCGCTCTCGCTCCCCTAACGGGAGCGAGAGCGGCCACTACCCAGGCCGTAAGCGCGCGGCGTGGGGCCATCGACCCGCGTACCTACATCGTTCTGGTGATGAGAGGGTCACCGTACACCGTCATCGCCAGGTACCGCTTGGGATCCTCTTGCGAGCTGATACGCACCGCCGTATTGGCTGCGTAGCATGCGTCGATCACGGGCACGCCCTTGTCCCATTCGCGCAGGAATGTAGGCAGCCACTGGTGCGGGAGCACTACCTCCAGCGGCCAGGGTGCGGCCACGACGGCGCGGCACCCCCGGGCGAGAAGCCGCTTCGCCAGACCGAGCACCGCACTCGCGGTCGGATCGTGGTCGAGTCTGCCACCTGAACAAACAAAGAGGATCACCGTCCCTACTCCAGCGATGCTGGTTGAGAGTGACGCAGGCGTTATCGTCATATCGGCATCGTCTCTGAGGACCCTGAAGAATCGATTCTCCTCGGCGACGCTCCCGTGCGCTCCGACGATCACCAGCTCCGCCCCGGCTGCACCCTCGGGTGGCTCAGCACCTTCTGAGAGCTCGACCCCATGCTCTTCGAGCGTCTGGCGCAGGAGGTCGGTAAGCACCGTCAGAGCTAGGAAGGGCTCTACGCGGCTACCAACCGGAATCCACGCGAGCCGGCGCCGGTCACCCACAAATGGATTCGACCGAGCGGCGTGGAGCCAGGTCAGCGATGGGGCTGCAGCGACGCGGTGCCCACGCCCAGCCAGCTCGCCGCTAATCTGCAACAGATTCGGCGGGAAGCCTTGCAGGTGGGTGCTCGCGACTACGACGGCGCGCACCGGCAGAGCGCTGAGCCCAATCCCCTCTGTGGTCGTGTAAAACTCCTGCGACGCGGCCTCATGGTACCCGTACGGGTAAGCGACGGACCAGGCTCCGATGCGATCTACCGAGAAGGTTTCATCCGTTTCTTCAACGGTATCCCCGAGCGCACCGTCCTCAACGATCACCCGGTACAACCGCCTCTCGCCCACTCCTATCATCACGACTCCAAGCCCATCCCTGGCAATCTCGCGTGCGGCTTCTGCAGGGCCCGCGGCCGAGTCGATGAGACGCGTGCGGGATTCCGGCCCGGGTAGCGCGGTGGTATGGTCCGTGAGCGCCTCGATCGCGTAAATGGCGGCCGCTGGATCTTGTGCCGCATTGCTCGCCAGCAGTCGGCGCGCCAGCCTGACGAACTGGTGAAGGTCGGTTCCGATATCTTCGGTGTACCGTGCCGGCTGTATCCGATTGGCGATTGCGACAAGCTGCTCAAGTTGCGGTTCGGTGCTCCCCACCATCTCGGCAATTTCCCTGAGCCCGGGCCCCAGGCGGGTGAGGGCATCGGCGAACGCTTCGAAAGTTTCCGGCGGGACGGCAAGTCCCTCCCGGCGGGCGATCTGCAGCAGCGATGCGAGCATCACCGTCGCCGGGGGAAGCTCGCCGGCGGTGGAGAGCACGCTACGCAGGTTCTCGGTACCCCGGTCGATCAACCCGAGCAGCCGCGCCTCGTCACGCGTGTTGTCATGGTTGTATTCCATCGTGTCGATCTGGAGCTCCGCCGTATCGACCCGGATGGATTGACGCTCCTCGAGGCCGAGGTGCTGTAGCGCGCGCCGTGCGTCCCCGAGGAGCGGGCGAGCGTCCTCGAGGAGTTCAACATCGCGAAGTAGGCGAAACATCAGCATGCGCTCGTACCAGACGTCTTCCCAGGTGGTCTCCGGCGACGAGGCCATCGCACAACAGATCGCGAGCATTCCCTCCTGAACGTTCCCGCTGCGATGGTACACCTCTGCATAGGACATCCACGCCAACCGAGCACGCCGCCCTTGGCGGTGGGTAAGGGCGAGCATCTGCTCCGCCCAGTCCCGCGCCAGCTGCATCTGGCCGGACTGCGTAAGACGCATTGCCACCTGCCGCAGAATGATCAGGTCCTGGTCTGGCTCGGAAGTCAGCGGGGCGATAGCAGTGGCCAGTGCCAGATAGAAAACGAGCGCAGCGTGGTCTTCAAATTCGTCGAACTGTCGTGCAACCTCATCGGCGAGCACGGCCACACCTGCGAGCGCCTGGTCAGGAGGGATCTCGAGCAGGTCCTCCGGAAATGTTCGGGTACCAAACGCGGTGCGCACCCCAGCGTGGTACCAATTTGTAGCGCTATGAACGAGCCCGCGGTACTCATCCTCAGACGTACCGCCCATCAGCAAAGGACGTCGGCGCCTACGCACTTCAACGGGACGCTCCGAGATGGACAGCATCACCACGGCCAGAGCGCTGGTACCTAGCAGGCCTAAAAACTCCGGGGAGAGTGTCCGCAACACCTTAAACCGAACAGATTCGTCGGTGGGGTGCGCTGCGAGAAGCCCGATGACGCGCTCTAATGCGAATGCCAACACATCGGGACGTATCGGGTAGCCTCGAAGTGACGCGCGCTGAATCAGATCGATCGCAGCGAACTCCTGTGGGCGGGTCACGGGCGACCCCGGCGAGGGTTCCTGAACGAGAATCCGCAGCGCCTCATCCACTCGCTCCTCGCCAATCAGCCTTTCAGAGCAGAACCGGTGCGCTTCGTCAACCCTACTGGGGAATCGCTCGATAACCTGCTCCATGATCCAGGCCGCGTCTGCGGGACCGGAGGTTCCAGCCTGCTGGCCCAGGAACTCCCAAAAATCTGCAAGTTCCGCCGTCTCAGGGGATGAAACACCCCGAAGCAGTGCGGCCGCTTCGACGTAGCGTTGCTCAACCGCAAAAGAACGGGCCCGTCGGCGCAGGAGCGCATCAGAGTGGGGGAAGTAGTCTCGGATCCGCGTCTCCACGGCTGTCACGAGGGCTGCGTCATCGACGCGTTCGGCGATCTGTAGAGCAAGTTCGAGGGAATGCCGGGTGGCTAACCGTTCCAGGGCATCTGCCACGAGCTGCGCCGCCAACTCATCTGCATCGGCGTTCTCGGCCAATCGGGCAAGCTGAAGCGCGGCCTCGGGGACCAACCCGGTCGCGATATCAGGATCCGCGTCGAGCTCAGCGCGGACCATGCGCCGAAAGCCAGCGGCGTCAAGGAGCTGGAGTCGAACCAGCGTCTTGGTACTCTGTGGAAGGTCCTCCCGGGCATCCACCTCGATCAGCGCCGCCTCCAGGTCTCCGCTACGCGCCAGCGTGAGCCAGCGCTGGTGATCGAGACGGATGCCTTCCTCTACAGACGGCTCCCCCCCGACTAGGACGGCGGTCCGCTCCACCGAAAACAAGAGATCACGATGCTCGTCGCGTACGGAGAACTCCTCCCCTGTGTCCAAGAGCACGTAGCACTCCGAGGCGGATCCGACTGCAGTCGCCCTCAGAAGCAACGCGTGTAGATGGAGTGCCCACACGTCACCAGGAAACGCAGGATCAAGAATAGCATCTGTTATAGATGGAGCGCGATACCACGCCGCATGCGCCACAACAAACGCGCTCCGGGACGTTGCGCCATTCATGACCTCGATCAGTGAATCGAGTTCCAGTGTGTCTGGAAACGCAACACGGACTCCCTCAAATGCCACGTCGACCTCGGCACTTGAAAGAGGACCTCCTCGCATTTCAGCGAGGAGTTCGCCGAACTGATTCCTGATCTGCGCTGCGACTTCCTCGTCTTGGGTAGGCCAGATGATGCAGACATTCTCGAAGATACGCTGCCCCCCGCGATTAAGTCTTTTGAGGACCACCGCGTATTCACTCAACCGGGCCAGTGTACCGGACCTGCCGAAGAAGACCAGATCCACATCGCCCCACTGCACACCAGTCGTGGTGTAGACCTCCACGAGTTGTTGGGCGAGAGTTCGGGGCGGTTCGGTGGCGCCGGAATCGGGTACGCTCATGCGGCCTCGGCGGAGGTGTGGACATTCGGCGGCCGCATTCGGAATGCGCCGGCGTGTATCACGTAATAATGCTTTCCGCCGTGCGGTTCACGCCAGAAGGAGAACGGTGCTACCTTCGGGCGATAGGCTCAGTCTCGCCTCCTGACCGTGGCCTCCGGTGAAGCACGGGTTTCCGTTCTGGCGCTCGAGTGCTCGCCGGCGGATCCGGCACGCTGCCGCATCAGAATTGCAAGAGGCGGGGGCGGTGCAGAACCGCCCTAGAGAATTCCGCGGGCTGTGCAACGCACAGATGCGATGGGCGCTGGCGTGCCGGACCGGCAGCGGCGGGGAGGACACCTGCGCTTCCTCGGAGACAACGGGGCGTCCGCTCATGAGGAGCGGATCAAGCTGGCGTTCGTGTGCCTACTCGCCGCCGTCGGGATCTCGATACTCTTCGCAGGCGACGAGTTCGGAGACGAGCACCACCTCGCCTTCAGCCACACGCCGGAGTAGCGCGACGCGTCAACTTCGAACGACTGGACCAGCCGTTCCGATGACGGATCTTCGAGTACGTCGCCCGCGAAAAGTGAGGCGGAGCAACACGAAGCCCCTCCTCAGCCGATCGAGGAGGGGCTTGGTTCTTCCTAGGAAGCTAGTGACGCTCGCAGGGGATCACGCCTGGCTGGGACCGTGGCCATTTAGCGGCCGGTCGGAGCCCGGCATTGCAACAGGGGAGCGCCGCGTTTTCGCTGCTCGGTCGACGGCGCTTGGAATATGTTCAAGCGAGCGTCGCCCGAGTTCGGGCGGGCGTGGGATCACCCGAAGTTCAGGGTGCGTGTATCGTCCAACGCTTGTTGAAGCCGTTGATCTTCTCATCCATCTTGGTCGCGATTGTGGCGTCGATCTGGTCATTCAAGTCATTGCCGATGTGTCGACCGAGGAGACCGCCCCCGGCCACCCCGATGGGTCCGAGCACGGCCCCACCCGCGACCGCACCGATGATGGTCAGCGCAAGGCTTGGATCGCAGCCGTCACGTCCAAATTCGATACCCCGGTCTGGCTGGAAACCCGAGAGCTTGACGTCCAGCTCACCGGTGCGGATGTAGAGGCCCAGGCGACTGCGTACGCTGTAGGTCGTCGGCTTAAGGTAGATGTGCAGGTTGCATTGTTTGTCGACCACCATCAGCTCTTGCCAACCCCTGAATTCGTCTGGCCCATGGGTGCCATTGGCGCTGTTCGGGTTGTCGAATTCCGGATGCTCGCCGCTTCCCGCCGGGATGGTTAGCGTGATCGTGGGGGTGAGTACGAGCGAGTCGAGGGTGACATCACCCCGGACAACCTTGAGCCGACCCTCAGTCGTCGGGGTAGCGCTTGCAATACGCGTCGTCAGGTGAACGGGGTATAGACTCACGTCCTCGACGACGCCACCCCACGGGGTGACCGCATCGATCACAAAGCCCGGCTGCACGACCGCACGCACGCGTGCTTCGAGTTGCGCGTCCCCCCCCGCCGGGCGGGTCAGAGCCATATCGTCCAACTCCATCCTCATCGTGAGCGCGGTACCACCCGCGGTCGCCTCTAGTGTTCCGTCCAAGCTCCCGTCGGTACCCGCGATTGCACCATTCTGTTCTTGCGTCACCGCGAAGCGGAGGGTCCCATCCCGGAGAACGACCGACTGGCCCCGCGCCGGCTCAAATCGGCGGTACGGAAGCGTCAAGGCAAGTGTACCTGAAGGATGCCCGGAGCCTTCGTCGAACCGGAGCGGCTTGCTGGGCGTCGCGGCCACGATCTGTGCGCCCGGCCTCGTGACCACGCGGAAGCTACCCGGCACTCCAAACGTACTCCGATCCTCAACCGATACGTTGAGATCATCGAAGGTTCCCACCACCCCTGCGAAATTGCGGCCGACCAAGCGCAGATCCGTCGAGTGTGCCCGCCCGCCGGTCAGCGTCAACGTCGTCTCCCCATTAATGGGGAGCACACCGCCGGTGACGGAGACATCGAGCAGCCGCACGCCCAACTGGGTGTCGGGTGACGGATCGACCGAGTCCCACGAGCCGTCTAGCGACCCATTCAGCGATCCTGTCCCAAGGGCCAAGAAGCCACGCTGCCCTATGCCCAATTGGCCGCCACGGATCTGGAGCGCAATGTTGCTCCCCGCCCCGATGCGCACCCTCGTGCTGCGCCGGTCGTCCACCCCTAGCTGGAAACCGTGGAGCGTCAGACGCGACCCGTTCTCCAAATTCAGATGGGAGTTGTTCTGGTGGCCGCGCGTCAGGCCAATGCGAGACCCCGTTCCCGCGTCGAACTCAAGAGTCCCAAGGTCAGCATTGATGTAGGAGCCGGATGGGTCGCGCGCGAAACGCACGTCGTTGAATCGGATGCCGGCGCCCGAACGCATGATCAACCGTAGGTCTGTGCTGCTGAGCTCCCCGCCATGCGCGTCGAGCGTGAGGTTCAGCAGGTGTCCCTGCACCTCGCGTGTCGCCATGTCGTAGCGCACGTGGTCGAACGTGACGCCACTTCCTGCGCGCAGAGTCACGAAGTTGTCAAAGCGCCCGCCACCACTCCGGGAGAAGTAGATCGTTGAGTTGGGTTTGAACTCGACCGCCAACCCGGAGCCCGCGCCATGGTTTCGAAAGCGCACCTCTGTAACCATCGGTCGGTTCATGACACACCCGCCCCAACCTGCATCGCACCGTTGCGGGTTCTCGAAACGAGCGAAGGGACGTGCGATGAACGTCTCGCCCGGAGACGTTTTCAACTCGAGCGCCTGCTGGATTGTCGGATAACTCGCGGCGACATCCGCGTTAAAGTTGTCCGGGCGTACCCACCACTCGACCACGCGGCCGTAGTTATCGTATCGTGCGGAGTCGAAGGCGACTGAGAACGATGTGCCGCCGGTCCCAGCCCAAAGATGTGCCGCGGGTCGCACGCGAAGTTTGGCGCCCGCGAGCGCACCGTTCCGGTAATCGAAGGTGAGATGCGCAACCGTGTTTGCGTCGTTCCGCCAGCGGACCCGCCGGCCGCCTACATTCTGCTGCCAGTGCCCCGCCGACAGGGAGAGTTCCAGATCCCCAGCCGCGCTCCATACTGCGTTTGCGAGGGAGCGGTAGAAGATATCCGGCGACGATTCGACCTGTGAGGATGCCGCCTTCGCACTCAGGAGGACCGGAAGAGCTGCCCAGAAGGCGCACCGAGACATGCGAGGCATGGAGTTATCCCGGATGGAGGTGAGGAAACGAGGGTGATAACGAACAGAGTGTGAGCAGCAGGGGAAGGAGGACAGCCGCGTCGGAGAGCTCGAGCAAGCTCGACTCGGCCTGTTCGACGCTGATCACGTCAGCCTTCATCTGCCCTACGGCGGACGATGGGACGTAGAGGGCAAGAGCGGCTGCAACCCAGCACCATCGGTTTCTGACTCGCATGGTGGGCTCCGGCTCGGGCTGTTGGCGGATGAGACCGTCCTGTAGCGGGGAAGCTCGGGTGGGGCGGGAGCAGCCGGCGTGTGAATCCACGCTCGCGGGAGACCAGTGCGGCCTCCATAAACCGGGGCGGCTCCCACTTTCTGCGCGATCCATCGCGCAAGTCAAGGGTTTTGTTTCCGGCCGGGGTTGGCGGTGCGCTCCCAGGCCTTCCGAGATCGTCGCTGTCGTGCTACACCTGTAGACACGGCGCGGCGAGTGGGGTCGGGCGCGCGCAACACGAACGTCGATCCGCATCGTCCATCGACCCACAGGGGCCGCGCGCTCTTGGACTTAGATAGGAGTTACGCAGTTGGATCTCGCCTGCGGAATGCCGTTCAGCGAGCGGGACCGCGGGAAACCGCCGCAAAGTCGGTTTTCGAGCGTGAATACAGGTGCCTTAGCGAGCCCAGGCAGCGCCTGCGATCTTAGCCAACTGCGTAACTCCTATTAGATAGACACGCCCCCTCACTTTCGCACCGGGCCAGAAACCATGACTTCCAAGAATCGGTAGATCGGGACCACTCGGACCATGGTCGCTGCACGAGGCGCATCTTTACGCTCGACTATCTTTGTGCTAAGTACAATAGCAACTCCGCCCATTCCATAGCTCAGGCAACATATGGAGATCGGATGCTCAGACACAGCAATGCTTACGTGGTGTGGCGTAGCCAATCGCAGCAGATGCTTGACTTCGCGGTCCTCGTCACAACGGCAGCACCGCAACTAGCACACGCCCTCGCCGCCCACGAACTCGATTCTCGAGCATACCTTGCGACGAACCCGTCATTTCGAGCATCGCGCGAGCCATACTCGACCGAGAAACGAACACTGAAGGAATATCCAACCGTGCTCGGTGCGACTTTGCTACTGTCGATATTCTCCTACTTCGAAGCGTACTTCTTTTCACTCATTGACGAGGTTCTCCAGTTTCACGGGGGAGAGGAGGGTGTCGAACGGGCCATCCGCAAGCAGTTCTCACCGCGTGCTCGGTCACCGGAAGCTGATCGAGCGCTTGCCCTGCTGCGTATGAACCACAACCCTGGGCGTGCAGATCAATACAGAAAGCACGTGGCAGCTCTCCGAAACGAGCCTGTCCTCTGGCCGTCTCAGCGACTCATGCTATTTGGCCTGAGACAGGTCGTGGCCCAACGCAAACGTTGGAAATCCGTTCACATTCCCGATCTCATGGCGGACCTACTTACTTATCCAGTCTCACAAGCTGAACATGACCGGTTCCATACGATCCGCGACCAGCGCAACGGGATCGCACATGGTCGGGTGCTCGGTCATGATCTACGTAAGGCGGTCGATGCAAGCAACTTCTTTCGTGAGCTCTCGCTGCGGCTGGACACGCATGTAGTCGAGAATTATTTGGTCATCGAACGTTATGCGCACTAAAGGTTCGCCGGTACCCGCTCACGGGATGACCCGTTATTCTAAAATAACCCGCTCCCGCCCTGAGAACCGGATGGGCTGCATGCCGCAGGCATGCCTGGGCGACCGGCAACGCGGTTCCACCTCGCTGAGTCATCGCCGCGCGGCACCACGCGATCAGCAGGCTCGCCCCCACCATAGAGGCGCCAGAGAGCCCCCGCGGACTGCTCGTCGCGCGCACACCCAACGCGAGAGCGACAAGGCCGTCTACGCGTACCGAGTCGCCCGATCCGAGCGCGTGCCGCTGGAATGGTGTCCCGCGCGGCTGTTCACCTGTAGACCGTTGCGGCCGGAGACGAGGAGGCTCCCATCGCATCCAGAGCCCCGGCTGCAACTCCAGGCACCTCCAGACGCACTCCCTTATGTCGACACCCGCAAAGCGGGTTTTAGCAGACCTGGCAGACCACTACCAGAGCCTCGAACAGCGGCCCTCTGAGATCGAGCCGATCTGGGAGGCCGCGGAGGAGGGTGAGACCCTCGGGCTCATGTTCCGGGTGCGCACGGACGGTTGGAGTGCCTACCCTAACGAACGCACCGATCTGCACGATGGGTTGTCGACGCTGTTCGCCGTATTCCTACGCATCCGGAACGGAATCTCCTGCGCCCTTTGGGATGAGGTGCACCCGATCACCGGGATCGATACCGAGCTGTACTCGCGGTACATAACGCTCGGGCAGCCGGATGGCTTCAGCCTTCCGGCGGATGAATCGGGAGCCGGCGTGATCAAGGATGCGCTCTCCAGCTTACCTGCATTCGCGAGATGGTTCATCACGCACACCGACTGGTTACCCGCGCTGAGTGAGCGTGCCGAGGAGGAGGCGACCGGACCGACGCCCGTGGATGAGTGGGCCAGCCAGATCCTGGGCGCACTACCTAAAGAAAGCGCTAAGTTGGAAAGTCAGTGGATGCACCGGGTGAACCCTCCATGGCGCCATTTTCGGAGTGTACGCCCTTCGGTAACCGTCTTGCGCGTACCCGGGCTCGCCGAGTGCACGCGAAACGCACTCACCGCAAAACAGCGGTGGACGACGCTCCAGGGGCCGAGCCAAACGTTCTTCCTGTCGGAGCTGTCAAGCCATGCAGTCGGGCACAAAGATGTGCGTAACCTCCATCGCGTGATGAGGGCTTGCGAGCCGACTACGCGGCCATCCGAAGTGCTGTTGGTCCCTCTCGAAAACCGACTCGTGGCGGTAGGCCGACACCACTTCGTAACGCTGCTATGCGAGTCGGGGCGCAAGCGCTTTGAGCGCGAACGCGCGCGCATCCGGGAGACGTACAGAGAAACGATCACAAGCCTCTATCCAGCACAGCATTTTCGCTGGAGCGAGTCGATCGATGATGAACGGTTCGAACTGTTGATCATGGAACTCGTAAGGCGGGAACCCTCCGTTCTTTGGGTCAGGAAGGTCGGAAGTAGCAAAGACCGGGATGGGGGTCGCGACCTCCTCGCGACGTGGACGACTCCGCCTCTCCCAGGTGAGGCGCTCTCGTTGGATGAGACGCCCAGCCGTGAACGCCGCGTCATTGTCCAATGCAAGGCTTATCGCCGGCCGGTCGACAAGTCACGGGTGCGGGATATCCGCGACCTATTGGAGCACCACGATGCCAATGGCTACCTGTTGGCGGTTTCTTCAACGATCACGTCTGGGTTGTTTGACCACTTGGACCACCTGCGCAGGCGCGGTAGGTTCTGGATAGACTGGTGGACACGGACGGAGATCGAGGAAAAGCTGCAGGCACATCCTGACATCATCGGCTGGTTCAGCGATGTCGTGCGCGTTGTCGATGCACCGGCGCCACTCTGATGGGCGTCGCGCAGCTGACGTGCGAGGCCCAGTGCTCGTGCGGATTCTCCTGGCGGCTGGATCCGCTGGCTGTGGATCGACTACATAGCGCCCATCGGGATTTCAACAGGAAGGGACGGGAGCAGGCGACCATCGTGCGATGCTGTCGCAAGCACGACAGCATCCCTCTCCTGTCCGCGGGGCTCAACCAGCAGGAGAGGCGACGTGCACGCGCCCTACCCGTTGCGAGGACGAATGCAGATCAGGGAAATCCGTGACCCCGCACTTTTTCAGGCGATGGTCCGTGCGCTTATGGTCGCAGAGCGGGGCGTAAGCAACTACCAGGTGGTCGACGACGCCGGCGGGGACGGTGGCCTCGACGGCTTCGACCGATCGAACGGCGAGTTGCACGCCGTTTACTGCCCCACGAAGCCTGAACGTCTGGAGGTCGAGCGGGATCGGATCATCAGGAAAATCCGCAGCGACCTGCGCAAGGCAGTTGCCCTGCGTGACGAGGGCGCCTATCCGGTTCAGGTCTTCGCTTTCGTGACACCCAGCACCCTGCGCGAACCGCTGCAGCGGCTCGTCCGGGACGAAGCAAAGACCGCCGGCTTCACAGATGGAATCTGCATAGCGGGTGAGTCACTTGAGACCCTCCTGGGGCGGCACCCTTACGTGCTGGAACAATTCCCCGCGATAGCCCTTCCGCGCCTCGCGCCGCAGATCGCATCCATCGAGGAGGCGCTGACGCGGCTGGCGGGGAACGCGGCCGGAACCGATCCGCCGATTGCTCCGGCCGACGCGGGTGCCTCCGAGTCCGGTCCCGCTGGAGAGTCCGAGCCGCGGGGGCGCACATATGACCGGTTCCTGCTCCGTGGTGTGGAGTCGCCCGCAGTCGGTGCCGCGGAAGAGGCACTGGCCTGCGACGATGGCGACGCGGGGTTGGCGCAACTTGCGCTCGCGCGGGCGGAAGCCGATGACGGGCGGGTCTTGGTTGCGGCGGCTATCGTGGAGCAGGGGTACTGGCTGCGCAAGCACAACCCCCGACGCGGAGCGGAGGTTTGTGAAAGCGGGATCAAAGTTGCCCAGCAGATGGGCATGCGAGCCGAGGAGGCAGCACTCCGCGCGCTGCTCGCCCGACACCTTGCCGTGGATGCGTCGGGGATCGACTTGGACCAAACCGTGAGTATCCTCGCTGCACGGCGGACTGGGCTGCCCCTGTACGATGAGAGTGACTGGGCACCGCGGCTTCAGCACATGCGGATGCTTTCGGCCCGGGTGGAGCGCGAAATCAATGAGGCACTCCGCCTGGTCCACAGCGGCGGTGCCTACAACCTGGACGCGATGTACTGGACGTACGCGATGGTGGGTGCGATCGAAGCATACATGCTCACGCCGCGGCGGCTGATGGTCAATCTCGGTGACAGCAATCGGGACGAACTCTCCGCCGCTCAGCACCGCATACAGGCAGCTCACGAAGCTGCCATCCGCATTGCGGTGCTCAATGGCCCGCCGTCGCACATCCGGGCGCTAGAGAATGCCGCCAACGACCTACGTCTGGCCGGGGAGTGGGGTATAGCGCTCGCGCTCGCCCGACGCGCTTGCGAGGTTGCGGAAAGCACTGGACACGCCGCGAATAGCGCCCCGCTCTTGATCGACGCGCTGGAGCACGACATTGCGGCGGCCTCGGGCCGCTGAAGGGTTGATGATCTACAGGGAACTCAGGGGTGATCATCACGCGAAAATTGCGCTGGGCTGCGGCCGTCTGTGAGTCGTGCGAGCGGGCAGCAGCAGCGTCCGGCGGAGAAGCTACAGACATAGTTCACCTCCAGTGAGGGGAATCCGAACCAAGTTGCGGGCACACCCTTTCGAGGGTCGTGGTGCAGACGGCGGTTTGCAGCCACTCTGGCGCGCCGCCCGAATGGGCGCCCCGCGTGGCGCGAATCGCGTTCACGACGCACTCCTGTGCCGAGGCATCGCCTCGGAGAACTGAGGGAACTCCTGAATAACGGAGAGAGACACTCCACTCATGTGGGAGGACCATTGTTCTGCCACATCTAGAAGGCTGTTGAAGAAATCGTCGGAGCGAGAATACTGCTGTTCGAGGGTCGATTACGCGCTGAAATGTGGGACTTACCCCCCTCCGAAGTAATAACGCGCCGGTCCCGGCGAGCCAGTCGGCTCGCCGGGACCGTTCGTTCCAAATCAGCCCGACAGGTTCAGTCGTTCTGTTCCCCGTCGCGGTAGCCAGCTTGGTAGGACTGATCCTCCGTTGAGGAGTCGTGGGACGGCGTCACGGCGTCAAGCAGGCTGATCATGCCGCCGCTGGCCGCATCCACCAAAGTTTCGGCAACCCCGCTGCCCGACTGAGTACGGTCCTCCTTGCCGGCCTCCGCATCCGCAAGACCTTCGCCGTACGCCTGCTGATGATCCTGCTGCGTGTCTGACATGACGACCTCCCGGATGAAGGGATAAGCTGTTGCGTTGTAACAGCTTGCAACATCCGCGCCGCAGATCAGCGACACCGCGTGGGCCCTTCACCACCTGGCAGCGCCGCTCACCGCCGAGCGCGACTTCCTCCCGTCGATTATGGGCCCGCTGCTTTCACAACAACGGTTACCTGTCGAGTCAAGCCCGCTGCGTTCACGGTGATGGTGGCGGTTCCTGGCTTAACCCCCCGCACGATCCCCTCGGACGTGACGGTGACCACCGATGGGTCACTGCTCCCGTACGTAATCCGGGCCGATACGGTCTCCTTGTCCTTGTCGAGCACACGGGGCGCGAGCTGATCGATCTTGTCTACCTCGACGGTGAGGGATCCGGCAATCTCGATCGACATGGCTGCCGAGCGGTTTTCTGCCTCGGCGGCCAGCTCGGCGTCACGCTCGCTGATGCGTCCGCCAGCGATCTCGATCCCCATGTATAACGTTGGGCGCTTGTAATGCCATGCGCGGTTATTCTCCAAGACGAAATCTGGGAATGCATTGTTCGCTGGGCGCTCCATCCGATACCGATCCCCCCCGTTGGGAAAACGCACCCTATCTGAGGGCATGAATAACCCCCCGATGAAGACCTGATGACTGGGATTCCCGAAGTGAGCCGTTATCGATGGGAACGGGCTCGTGCGGCCGCCAGCGTCAGGAACGAAAACAATGTGCGTTCCCAGGCCGGCGCCGGCCTGCGATTCGGTGAGTGAGTAGAACATCACTTGAAGGCCTGTGGAGATTGCCGGACGCCACGAGACTCTCCTGTTCGCAATCAGATCCACTGAATCCGGCGCATCTGCCTCCCCAGTTCCGACCGGGAGCTCAAGCACCTCAAACAACCTCACTCCCGCGAACCCAGCGCCAGCAGTACCGCGAAACTCGGCTCGATTTCCAGCCCCAGCGATCGTGTTGCCGATGGCGCTGCGAACCCCGTAGCACCCACTTGTGGTGGCGCACACACACACCGATACCAGTAGTGCCCTAGCCGTCTTTTGCATTGCTCATCCCACGGAGTTTGGGGTTAAGACTGTGCAGGCGGGCTGAACGTCGCCACATCTCGGGAACCATAAGAGTGGACCCGGAATGGGTCAATCATTTCGTTTGAGTCTCGACCCGTGCCGTCCGTCGGTGAACGCTGGCACAGTGAAGTGATACAGGCGTCTTTGAATTCGCGGCAGCCGATCATCTGCCCTTAGCGGTACAGAAGGGTCCAAGATTGTGCGAAGGCAGGGGGCCCGAACGCTTGCCACCGGTCGCGGCAATGCACCACAAACGTCAGGACGTAATCTTGTTCGAGCTGACCACGCCCTGGAGCGAACCAAGACGCCTGTTCACCTGCTGCCCAGCGGACCTGGGTTGGAGTAGGCCCAAAGTGACCACCACTTGGATCGGGATGCCCGTCCCAGTCGGAGGACCTGATGGGCAGCACCCTCCGGCACTACGGCACCACCGAACCCGGCGTCCCGCATATGCGGTCGAACAGCCCGGTCCACCGTACCACGGTCTCCTCCGGGAGCGCATCGATGCCACTCTGGAGGAGGCGCGCCTTCACCCTCTTCGCGAGCTCCACCTTCCAGCCGTCTTGGAGGGGAACGCCACATTGCTCCGCGTACGCCTTGATCTGGTCAACGACGGGTGCGCCGTCCCGCACCACGTCGTCGAAGTCTTCGTCGCCGCGGATCCACCGTCTCACCACGTACTTCATGGCGTCGAGCGGGATCAGGTCCTCGACCTCAGCGCCCGGAACTCCCGGCGCGAACTCGGACACCATAAGGAGGCGATCCCCGAAGCCCCGGTACAGGTCTCCCTTGATCTGCTGCGCGAGGCCAGCGCCGGCCCCGTCCGAGTCCAGCAACGCGTAGGGGGGTTCCTCCTCTTGGCTCGCGAGAATGGCCGCGGTGGCCCGGATTCCCTTGACCCCTCCCGTGGGCACGAAGACGATCTCACGCCGTGGCTGTATGCGTCCCGCGCCGATGAGAAGTGCCTTGATCGCGCCCAGGTAGTACTGGTCGGACACCCCCTCGACGAGGAGCGGCTGGGCGCCCTGCAGCATGGTGTCCGAGACCGTGAGGCCGAGGGCCGCCCAGACGGGGTAGATGGACTTGCCGTGTGCGGACTCGCTCGCGCCGGCGCGCAGGTCGGCCGACACAGCGGTCGTCCCGTCGTCGCGGACGTACACCGCCTTCACCCTGTCCAGGTGGTCGGGGTCCACCAGGAAGGGCGAGTGGGTGGTGTACACGAGCTGGTTCTTCTCTGAGAGGCTGTCGAAGAACTGCGACAGGTCGCGCTGCGCGAGCGGGTGGAGCGAAAGCCCGGGCTCGTCTAGGAGGAGGATCGCACCCTGGTGGGCGTCCTGGCTCTCGACGAGGAAGATCAGATAGAAGCTGAGGAACCACTGGAGCCCGGTGCTCCGGCCCTCGAGCTCCACCTCCTCCGGCCGGCGCTGGTCCGAGACCCAGATACGGAAGTGGTCCCCGTCGGCCTCGAACCGGAAACGGTACTCGCCCTGGCGCCACCAGTTGCGGAACCGGTCGGTGAGCTCGGAGCCCGCCGACTGCATCAGGATGCTGCGCTGCTTCTTCTTCTCCGCCACCGCCTCGATCTCGGCGGCGGTCGGCTCGTCGTGCATTCGGCCGCGCCGGATGTCGCGACCGAGGTCCAGCACCTCCTGCGGCTTCAACCGCACGAAGTCGAACAGCACCTTGAGCGTGCGGACCTTCGCCTCCTCCTTCGAGCCCAGGTCGGTGCGCGCCATGTTCTCGATGACGTGCGGCAGATAGATCTCGGAGTCGAGGTTCCCATAGTTCGAGTAGTACACGAACTTCGGCATCTGGGCGACGACCAGCGCCCGCGCCTCTTCGTTGTCGTCCGGGTGCGGGACCGTCACCTCTGCCACGAGTTCGGCCACCGCATCTACGGCCCGGCCGAATGCCGGGCTGATCGAGCTGCGTTTGGCCGCCTGACTCAGGTCCACGCCGGACAGCGTGCCTTGCGTCGCCCTCAACATGCCCCCGGCAACATCCCCTGTCGGCACCACCTCCTCCGCTTCGAGAGCCTCACGTGCGCGGGCCACCGCCGACAGCATCGCCTCCTTTAGCGGCTCCTCGGCCTTCGTGAGCTGCGCCGCCTGCACCTCCTCCTCCGCTACCGCGAGGATCTCGAACAGCCGCGGCGCGCGCACCTCGCGCACCGGCCGCGAGCTGGGGAAGCTGACGTGGTGCTTGCCGGCGAAGTCCCGCTTCACGAGCGCAGTGGCGAAAAACTCCTCCGGGGAACCAGTGAGAGCCGCGAGCCGCCTGCGCAGTTCCTCCTGCAGCTCGAAGACTGCCTCTACGAACACGGGCTTGACTGGATCGGTGCGTATGGCGTTGTAGCGCTTCCGTGGGTAGTCCGCCGTCGGCTTGATCTCGCCGCCGCTTGCGGGGTTCAGTTTCCAGAGGGGGAGGAGGAGGTTCGTCTTGCCGGATTCGTTGGTGCCGATCAGTGCTGTCACCCGGTCGACGTCCACCCAGCCGCTGTCGTCCACCGAGCGGAAGCCCAGCGCTCTGAATTTGGTCAGTTGCATCAATCTGAAGGGCGGTGGGCGTGTACACCGGTGGCGGGAGACGACGCCCGCATGATACTCTTTGGACCATCTTGTGTAAAGGCGGTCGACCAACCCAGTGTCTTTCACGCTCCCGACGTTGAGGTCACTGTTGCTCGACAGGATCATGCGATTCGGGCGCCGAATCCTCGGCCTTGGACGTACAAACGAAACGCCTGCCCCGCCGCGCCCCCGCAACTTTATGGAGCCACGGAGCGCCATCCGCCGGTCTGCGCTGTGATCGCTGCTGAAACGGCACCGCCTACCTCGGCCAACTCGATAGTTAGTACACTGGACGTGTCCTTGAGAAAACGATGGCGGGATGGAGGTCGAAAAGCGGCAGGGCGGACGATTCACATACGTGATGCAGGCCCCTCTGAGTTACAGAGGGGCCTGCATCGATTTCACGGGTTACTCCGGCCGAGCGCAACCGCAGCGACAATTCGCATGTCGTCCGCGACATTTTAGGTGTCGCAAAAACGACACTTCGCCCGACGGCCAACACCGCGTCCTACTGCACCGCCTTGATCATGTCGAACATGGGCAGGTACATGGCCACCACCATCCCGCCGATCACGACGCCCATGACGACGATCATGATGGGCTCCAGGATGGAGGTCAGGGCGCTGACGGCGGCGTCGACCTCGTCGTCGTAGAAGTCGGCGATCTTGGAGAGCATCTCGTCGAGGCCGCCGGTCTGTTCGCCGACGTTGATCATCTGCACGACCATGGGCGGAAAGACGCCGGAGGTCTTGAGCGGCTCGGCGATGGTGGCGCCGCCGGCGATGGAGGCGCGCGACGCCATCACCGCGTCGTGGATGACGCGGTTGCCGGCCGTGCGGGCCGTGATCTGCAGCCCCTCCAGGATCGACACGCCCGAGGAGACCAGCGTCCCCAGCGTGCGGGTGAAACGCGACACTGCCGACTTGCGCAGCATCGACCCCAGCACCGGCATGTTGAGCAGGAACCTGTCGATCACCAGCTGCCCGCTCTCCGTCTTGTAGTACTGGCGGATGCCGAAGCCGATGCCGATCCACGCCAGGATCATCAGCCAGAGGTAGCTCTGCAGGAAGGCGCTCGCCGCCAGCACCACCTTGGTGGGGAGCGGCAGCTCAAGCCCCGCGTCGATGAAGATCCCCGCGAACACCGGCACCACCTTCCACAGCAGGATGGTGGTACAGGCGATCACCACGAAGAGCATCACGGCCGGGTAGGTCATGGCGCTCTTGATCTTGCGCACCAGGGCGTCGTTCTTCTCCAGGAAGACGGCCAGGCGCAGCAGGATGGTGTCCAGAATGCCGCCCGCCTCGCCCGCCGCCACCATGTTCACGTACAGCTCGGTGAACACCTTGGGGTGCTTGCGCATCGAATCGGCCAGCGTCTGGCCGCTCTGGATGTCGTTGAGCACCTCGGTGATGATCTTGGCGAAGGCCTTGTTCTCGGTCTGCTCGGCCAGGATGGTGAGGCTCTGCACCAGCGGGAGCCCCGAGTTGATCATCGTGGCGAACTGCCGCGTAAAGATCACCACCTCACGGGTCTTGATCCCCGTGCCGAAGGTGAAGTTGATGTCCTTGGCCTTGGCGTTGACCGTTACGGGGCGCAGCCGCTGGCGGTGGAGAAATCCCACCACCTCGTCGCGCGTCGGCAGGTCGATCTCGCCGCCGATGATCTCGCCCGTGTGGTTGCGGGCGCTGTAGGCGAATACGGGCATTGGGCCTGCTCAGGGGACAGGGGGGGAACGGAATCAGTTCGCTACGCTCTCACCAACCGACTTCAGGAAATCGTTCGGGTCCGAAGAGGCACGGACGCACTCCTCCAGCGTCACCTCGCGCTGCAGGTAGAGCTCGCGGAGGGCGTCGTTGAGGGTCTGCATCCCGTGCTTCTTGCCGGCCTGCATGATCGAGTAGATCTGGTGGACCTTGTCATCGCGGATACAGGCGCGGATGGCGGGGGTGCACACCATGATCTCCGCCGCCATCGAGCGGCCGCGGCCGCGCGCCTTGGGGAGGAGCTGCTGCGTGACCACGCCTTCCAGGGTGAAGGCGAGCTGCGCCCGCACCTGCGGCTGCTGGTGCGCCGGGAAGACGTCGATGATGCGGTTGATCGTCTCGGCGCACGAGTTGGTGTGCAGCGTGGCCATGCACAGGTGCCCCGTCTCCGCGATGGTGAGCGCCGCCTGGATCGTCTCCAGGTCGCGCAGCTCGCCCACCAGGATCACGTCCGGGTCCTGGCGCATGGCGTACTTGAGCGCGCGCGAGAAGCTCTGCGTGTCCGCCCCCACCTCGCGCTGGTTCACCATGCACCCCTGGTGGCGGTGGATGAACTCGATGGGGTCCTCGATGGTGAGGATGTGGCCGCGCCGCTCCTTGTTGATCTTGTCCAGCATGGCGGCCAGCGTGGTGCTCTTGCCCGATCCCGTGGGCCCCGTCACCAGCACCAGCCCGCGCGGGCGCTCGCTGAGCGTCTTGACCACGGGGGGAAGGCGCAGGTCCTCGAAGGTGAGGATCTTGAACGGAATCTGGCGGATGGCCAGCGCCACGCAGCCGCGCTGGCGGTACACGTTGCCGCGGAAGCGCGCCAGGTTCTGGATGCCGAAGGAGAAGTCCAGCTCGTCTTCCGTCTCGAACCGCTTCTTCTGGTTCTCGGTGAGGATCGAGTAGGTGAGCTGGAGCGTGTCCTTGGGGGTCAGGATGAAGTCGGTCGAGCTGTCGGTGATGTTGCCGTCCACGCGCAGCTTGGGGCGCTCTCCGGCGGTGATGTGCAGGTCCGACGCACCGCGCTCGATCATCTCCTCCAGGAGCGAGCGCAGGTTGATCGTGCGGGCGACGGCGACTTCGGCGGTTGCGACACTCATCGTGCTCCTGCGGCGGCAATGCGAGAAGGACTGCGGACCCTGGCGCGCCGGGCCGTCTCGTGCACCGTGCAAGATCCCTTGCAAGATGCCGCGGAGTGCACGGCCGGAATGCGCGTCACGGCGCGATGTTCTGTATTTGCGAGGGTTATGTAGCCAAGTTGCGTGCCAGGAAAAGAAAGTGCCGAGTGCCAAGTGCTTAGTGCCAAGTGCTCAGTGCCAAGTAACCGCGACTTCGCAACTAGGCACTAGGCACTAGGCACTAGGCACTAGGCACTAGGCACTAGGCACTAGGCACTAGGCACCAGGCACCAGGCACCAGGCACCAGGCACCAGGCACCAGGCACCAGGCACTAGGCACCGCGGTTCAGATCACGCCGCCGTCTCCTTGATCACTTCCTCCAGCGTCGTGACGCCGCGCGCGATCTTTTGCATGCCGTCCATGCGTAGCGTCAGCATGCCCTCGGCGATGGCCTGGGCCTGGAGGTCGGCGGTGGAGGCTTCCTGCAGGATCATGCGGCGGAGAGCCGGGGACATCGCCATCACCTCGTAGAGGCCCTGGCGGCCCTTGTAGCCCGAGCCGTTGCACGTATCGCAGCCCTTGCCCCGGTAAAAGGTCATCGCGGCGGCCTCGTCCAGGTCGATGCCGGCGGCGCGCAGGTAGACCTCCGGGTAGGTGACCGGCTCCTTGCAGCCGCTGCAGATGCGGCGCACCAGGCGCTGCGCAGTGATCAGGTTGACCGCCGAGGCCACGTTGAACGGCTCGATCCCCATGTCCACCATACGCGTGATGGTGGAGGGGGCGTCGTTGGTGTGCAGCGTGGAGAGCACCAGGTGGCCCGTGAGCGCGGCCTTGATGCCGATGCTCCCCGTCTCCAGGTCGCGGATCTCGCCGACCATGATGACGTTGGGGTCCTGGCGCAGGAACGCCTTCAGCGCCGCGGCAAAGGTCATCCCGATGTCGGTACGCACCTGCACCTGGTTGATGCCGTGCAGGTTGTACTCGACCGGGTCCTCCGCGGTCATGATGTTGACTTCGTTCGTGTTGATCTTGGAAAGGGCGCTGTACAGCGTCGTCGTCTTTCCGGAGCCCGTGGGGCCGGTGACCAGCACCATCCCGTACGGGTTCATGATGGCGTGCATGAAGTCCTGCTCCGCCTTCGGCTCCATCCCGAATTTCTCCAGGTCGAGCGTCAGGTTCCCCTTGTCCAGGATTCGCAGCACGATCTTCTCCCCGAACAGCGTGGGGAGGGTGGAGACGCGGAAGTCGATGACGCGCTTCCCCAGGCGCAGCTTGAGGCGCCCGTCCTGCGGCACGCGCCGCTCCGCGATGTTGAGGTCCGAGAGGATCTTGAAGCGGGAGATCAGCGCCGCCTTCATCTTCATGGGCGGCCGCATGATCTCCTGCAGCACGCCGTCCACGCGGTAGCGGACGCGGATGTCCTTCTCGTAGCACTCGAAGTGGATGTCCGACGCTCCTTTCTGCACCGCGTCGGTCAGGATGCCGTTGATCAGCTTTACGACCGGTGCCTCGTCTACCGCGGCGGCCAGCGCGACCGCGGACATCTCCTCCTCGCGGTCCTCCATCACCTCGATGTCGTCCAGCTCGATCTGCTTGAGCAGGTCGGTGATGCGCTCGTCGGACTGCTCGTACTCGCGGTCGATCGTCTTCTTGAGGGTGAAGTCCCCCGCGATCACGGGCTCGATGTCCAGCCGGGTGATGAACTTGAGGTCGTCGATCACCCCCAGGTCCGTCGGGTTGGACATCGCCACCGTGAGCGTGCGCCCCACGCGGCGCAACGGCAGCACCTGGTGCTTCGTGGCGATCTCGGTGGGGATCAGCTTCAGGATGCGGGGGTCCAGCTTCACCCGCTCCAGGTCCACGGCCGGCACGCGGTGCTGGCGGGCCAGGGCGCGCACCAGGTCCTGCTCGGCCAGGAAGCCGAGCTTCACCAGCGAGAAGCCGACCCGCGTCCCGTTGGCACGCGCGTCGTCCAGGGCACGCGAGAGCTGCTCCTGGTTGATGAGGTTTTCGCGTACGAGCTGCTCGCCGATGCGGTCAGCAGCGGGGGCGGAGACTGCCATAGGCCTCGGTGGGAATAGCTGCGCGGCCCCCGGAAGGGGCGTTTCGGGGCGGCGCGTCTGGATGGGTACGGGATGGAAGTTTGCGGGTAACTCTATGCCATGTCAAGGGGTAACGCGGGCCTGCCCCCGCACCCGCGACACCAGCGAAGGCCCGATTCCCGGTACCTTCGCCAGCTCGTCCACCGTGCCGAACCGGCCATGTTCCGCACGGTACGCCACCACCCGCTCCGCCAGCGCCGGGCCGATCCCCGGCAGCGCGTCCAGCTCCGCCGCACTCGCCGTGTTGAGGTCCACAGTGGCCTGCGAGCGCACGCTTTTAGCCATCGCGGGCGCGGCGGGGAGCGCCAGGTGCGGCGCAATCCCCGCCAGGAGCGAGGGGCCGATGCCGGGAACGGAGTCGATGGAGCCCAGCGAGCGGAAGGGGCCGTGCGATGCGCGCCACGCGACGATCCTCTCCGCCAGAGCGGGGCCGACACGAGGGAGCCGCTGGAGCTCGTCGGCGGGCGCGGTATTGGGGTCCAGCCGCTCGTTCGCGGCGAGTGGGCGGGCGCGGTGCTCGTTGCGCTTCACGCTGTCGGCCGTCGAGGAGCGCAGGCGCGCGCCGGCGGCCGCGTCCTCGCCGGCGGATGCGTTCCACGACGCCGGGGCGGGCGCGGGGCGGAGGACGCGCGCACCTGCACCCGCTGCCAGGAGGAGCGCCACCACTCCCAGCGCGAGACGCTCCTGGGGCGTCACACTCATAGCCGCTCCCGGTAGACCAGCGCGGAGAGCACGGCGCCCACCGCGCCCAGGCTCTCGCGGCGCACCTGGTCGATGGCGTCGTCGGTGGTGCGCCACAGCTCGTTCTGCCGCCCGTGCTCCGGATCGATGACGGCCACCGTCGGGATCCCCGCGGCGGCCAGCAGCTGGTGCTCGCCTTCCAGCGCCTCCCCCGTGCGCGCTTGGAAGACGGAGTCCATCCCCACCTCGCGCGCCACCTCCCACACCCGCCGCACCGCTTCCGGGGCGGCCTTCGCGGAGGCGCCCTCCATCGGGATGCGCAGGTCACGGTCACCCACGCGGTCCACGTACACCGCCCAGCGCGGACGGTAGCCTTCGGGGCGGTTCGCCAGGAAGTGCCGCGTGCCCAGCCCCGTCCCCCCTTCCCCGCGCTCCAGGCCCTCGGTCAGCAGGATGTCGACGCCGACGGCGGGGGGCACCTCGTGAAAGAGCTGGGCGAGCTCCATCAGCACCGCCGTGCCCGATGCGCCCTCGTTGGCGCCGGGGACGGGGCGCCGCTGGAGGTGCTCCTCGGGATCGCGCGTGGCGTGGCGCGGGGAGTCCCAATGCGCCACCAGCAGCACGCGCTCCTTCGCCTCCGGGCGCCAGCGCGCGAAGACGTTGGCGAGGCGCAGCGTCCTCCCACCCACGCGCGCGGTGAACTGCTGCACGACCACGGTGTCCGCGCGGAAGCCGAGCTGGTCCTTCATCCAGCGAAGCTGCCGCTCGTGCGGAGGGAGCCCCGCCACCCGCGGCCCGAAGGCGAGCTGCTCTCCCAGGTGCGCCCACGCCAGGTTGGCGTCGAACGGGCGCGGCTCGGGCGGCTTGTCGCCGGCACAGGCGGCGAGCGCGGCGAACGTGACGGCGCAGAATGCGCGGAGGACGTTACTCACGGAATGGTAATCGCTTGCGGGGGCTGAAGGAGGGCCGCGCGGTTGAACCGATCCGGCGCGTGGGGTATGTTAGATATGGCCGGAAAACCCGGCAAGTCCTCGTGATAAAATGATGCGAATCCTGACCCGATACTTGCTCCGGGCGCACTTGGGGCCCCTCGTCTTCGCCTTCGTGGCGCTGACCGGGGTCGTGCTGATCAACACGTTGGCCAAGCGGCTGGCGGAGTTAGCCGGCAAGGGGCTCCCGGTGGACGTGATCCTGGAGTTCTTTGTGCTGGCGCTTCCGGCCGCCGTTGCGCTCACTTTCCCCATGGCCGTGCTGGTGGCGGTGCTCTACACCTTTTCCACCTTCACCGCCGAGAACGAGATCATGGCGCTGAAGGCGAGCGGGGTGGACCTGCGCCGCCTCCTCGCCCCGCTGCTGGTGGCGGCGACGATCATCACGGGGGTCATGATCTGGTTCAACGACCGGGTGCTCCCCGAGTCGAACTTCAAGTGGAGCCAGCTCTACCTGGACATCGCCCGCAAGACGCCCACGCTGATCCTGGAGCCGCAGACGCTCAACCGCATCGCCCCCTCCAACGCCACGGGGCAGGTGTTCTACATGCGCGCCGCGCGGGTGGAGCCGGGCACCAACCGGCTGTGGGACGTCTCCATCTACGACGTCACCAACCCGTCCACCGTGCGCACCATCTACGCGGACTCGGGGCGCGCCCTCTTCAACCGCGCGCAGACCGACCTGGTGATGCGGCTCTTCGACGGGCACATGCGCGAGGTGTCGGTGGACGATCCCAGGGTGTTCCGCAGGATCGACTTCAAGGAGCAGCGCTTCGGCATCCCCGGCGTGGGGAACCTGCTGCAGGTGGACGGCAGCGGCGGCGGCAGCTACCGCGGCGAGCGCGAAATGACCATCGGGATGCTGGCCGCGCACGTGGACACCCTGGCGCGCGACCGGCGCGAGTCGCTCAAGCGCGCCCGCGAAGTGGCCGTGCGCGACCTGGCGCTCGTTCTTCCGGGCGCCAGGCGCGAGGCGCCCAAAGTGGTGGCGCCCAGCTCCGGGTTCATCTCGTCCGAGTCGGGCGACGCGCGCGAGCGGGCGCGCCGCGCCGCCGACGAGCTGCAGGCATCCCGCCGCCGCGCCGCGGACCTGACGCGAGAGATCGGCGACTACCAGGTGGAGATCCACAAGAAGTACTCGATCGCCGTCGCGTCGCTCGTATTCGTGCTGGTGGGGGTGCCGCTGGCGCTGCGCTTCGGCGGCGGGGGAATCGGGATGGTGATCGCCACCAGCATGGTGATCTTTTCCGTGTACTACGTGGGGCTGATCGGCGGCGAGTCGCTGGCGGGGCGTGGCCTCATGCGACCGTGGGTGGCGATGTGGATCGTCAACGTGCTGATGACGATCGTGGGCGTGTTCGGGATGGCCACCGTGGGCCGTGAGACATCCACCGCCCGCAACAGCACGTGGGACGGGATCATGCAGGCGCTGCGCGACTTTGGGGCGCGGCGCGGGAAGGTGCGGGCGTGAGCATCCTGTCGCGCTACGTCATCCGCCAGTTCGTGGGCACCTTTGTCGGACTGGTGCTGGGGCTGCCGCTGCTCTTCATCATCGGCGACGTCACGGACAACATCGACAAGTACATCGACAAGGGGATCACGGGCGGCCGCCTGCTCCTGTCGTACGTCTACTTCTACCCGCAGTTCGTGCTGTACGGCTTCCCCATCGCGGCGCTGGTGGCCACGGTGTTCACCATCGGCGGGATGACGCGCCACCAGGAGATCACCGCCGCCAAGGCCGGCGGAATCTCCTTCTACCGCCTCTTCCTCCCTGTCGCCATGCTGGGGGTGATCCTTGTGGGGATCGCCTTCGGGTTGAGCGAGCTGGTGCCGATCACGCTGGGTAAGCGCGCGGTGCTGATGGGGGAGCAGACCACGTCGTCGCAGGGCCCGCGCCTCAACTTCGTGTACCAGACGGAGCGCGAGGGGGTCCTCACGGTGCGCCGCCTGGACCCGGCGGGCGGCGAGATGAACCAGGTGACGATGGAGCGCAACGCCGCGCGCGGGCAGCCCGGCATCCACCGCATGGCCGAGCGCGCCTCGTGGACCCAAAAGGATGGCTGGAAGCTGTACCGTGGCTACACGCGCATCCTGCACGCCGACGGCCGCGAGGTGACGGCGAGCTTCGACACGTTGCGCGTTCCCGGCCTGGTGGAGACGCCAGAGGACTTCCTGGGCGAGCCCAAGGAGCCGGAGCAGATGCGCTACGCGGAGATGAGCCGCTTCATCGGCGCCATCGAGCGCTCCGGCGGCGACGCCAACCCGCTGCGCGTGGAGCGCGGGCAGAAGCTGGCGATCCCGGTGGCGGTGATCGTGATCATCATCTTCGGCGCGCCGCTGGTGACCTCGTCGCAGCGCGGCGGCACCGCGTACGGCGTGGGGATCTCGCTGGGCGTCACCATCATCTACCTCCTCCTCTTCCGCGTGGGCAAGGCCATGGGCAGCAGCGGCGCCGTGGACCCGGTGTGGGCGGCCTGGGCGCCCAACGTGCTGTTCCTGGTGGCGGGGATGGTGCTGATGTTAAGGGTGCGGACGTAGGGGGCGGGCCCCCTCCCCCGCTCGTCACCTCGCGGCCCCTCCCCCAATAACTACCTGGGGGAGGGGCGTTTAGCGTGCATGGGCGCGGGCGGCATGAGACGGCGCGGGGGATGGCACGGGCAGCCACGTGGGGCGGCCCCTACGAGGTTTGGGTGCGGAGGGCGGGGGTCAGAGGCGGGGGCAAGGGCGGGCAGACACGCAGGTCTGCCCCTACCCGCAACGGGGCGAACGGCGGGGGACGAGGTGGGGGCGAGGGTGGGCGCGATGAATCGCGCCCCTATCGGATCGATGCGTTTCCCGATGCGGAGGCACCCGCGCCCATGGAGGCGATCTCCCCCCTCTCCCAGCAGTTTGGGAGAGGGGGGCCGGGGGGGTGAGGGGTCCGCCCTGGCCCCCGCGCCCGCAACCCGCTATTTCGTCAAGCACACACGCACATCACCAACAAACGCGAGAAACACTCGATGGCACTCGCCCGAGAGATCCGCAGGTCGGCAGGGGCGCTGCTGCTGGCGGCGCTGGCCGCGGCGCCGGCAGTTGCGCAGGCGGGGCAGCGCACGGCCAAGCCCGTGCTCCACGGCAGGCACTGGGTGGCGATCACCGGGAAGCCGCTGGGCGCCACCGCCGGCGCGGCGATGTTCCACAAGGGCGGCAACGCGGTGGACGCCGCGTGCGCCATGCTCGCCGCCACCTCCACCATGTGGGACGTGCTGAGCTGGGGCGGCGAGACGCAGGCGCTCATCTACAACCCGCACACCGGAAGGGTGATCGGGATCAACGCCCTGGGCGTGGCTCCCACCGGCGCCACGCCCGCTTTCTTCCGCGCCCGCAACATGGCGTACCCGCCGGAGTACGGCCCCCTCTCCGCCGTCACGCCCGGGACGCCGGGCGGGCTGCTGGTGATGCTGGCCGAGTACGGAAAGCTGTCGCTGGCGGAGGTGCTCGCCCCCGCCATCCAGATGGCGGACGGGTACCCCATCGAGGCGCAGACCGCGAACAGCATCGAGCGCAACAAGGAGCGCATCCGCCAGTGGCGCTACTCGCGCTCGGTGATGCTTCCGCACGCGGGCGAGGCGCGGGAGGCGCCGCGGGCCGGCGAGATCTTCCGGCAGCCGGAGCTGGCCGCCACGCTACGCAAGATGGTGGAGGCGGAGCAGAACGCACTACGGCAGGGGCGCAGCCGCAAGGAGGCGATCCTGGCCGCCTACGACCGCTTCTATCGCGGCGACATCGCGCGCGAGCTGGTGCGCGGAGTCCAGGAGGAGGGCGGGCTCATTACCCTGCAGGACCTCGACCGCTGGCGCGTGCGCATCGAGGAGCCGGTCTCCACCGACTACAAGGGGATCCAGGTCTACAAGCTGACCACCTGGACGCAGGGCCCGGCGATGCTCCAGGCGCTCAACATCCTGGAGAACTTCGACCTCAAGGCGATGGGGTACAACTCGCCGCGCTACATCCACACCCTCTACCAGGCGATGAGCCTCGCCTTCGCGGACCGCGACTTCTACTACGGCGACCCGGCGTTCCCGCCCGCGGAGCCGCTCGAGGGGCTGCTCTCCAAGGAGTACGCGCGCCAGCGCAGCCGCCTCTTCAACCCGGAACGCAACGACCCGCTGATCGGCCCCGGCGACCCGTACCCGTTCCAGAACGGGCGCAACCCGTTCACACGCGAGCTCCGCGAGTGGCACAACCGCCGACCCGTGGGCGACAGCATCTCCGCCCCGCCGCGCGCGTCGCTCTCCTTCGACGAGAGCTTCTACCTGGGGACCACCTCCATCCAGACGGCGGACGCGGAGGGGTGGGTCGTGTCGGTGACGCCGAGCGGCGGGTGGGTGCCGGCGGTGATCGCGGGGCGCACGGGCGTGGGGCTCAGCCAGCGGATGCAGAGCTTCGTGCTGGACCCCGCCGAGGGGCCGTTCAACGTCCTGCGCCCCGGCCAGCAGCCGCGCGTGACGCTCACCCCCTCGATGGCGCTCAAGGACGGCAAGCCGTACCTCTCCTTCGCCGTGCAGGGCGGCGACAGCCAGGACCAGAACCTCCTGCAGTACTTCCTGAACGTGGTGGAGTGGGGGATGAACGCGCAGGAGGCCGCCGAGGCGCCCAACATCAACTCCTTCCAGCTGCGCGCCTCGTTCGGCGGCCACGAGTCGCGCCCCGGCCGCATCCTCCTGGCCGAGAATACGCCGCCCGAGGTGCGCGCGCAGCTCCAGCGCATGGGCTACGAGCTGACCTTTGAAAAGATCACCTCCGGCCCCATCAACGGCATCTTCTTCGACCGCGCGCACGGCACGTTCTGGGGCGGCTCCAGCATCCACGGCGAGGACTACGGGATCGCGTGGTGAGGGAGGCCCTCACCCCCCCTGCCCCCCTCTCCCAAACTGCTGGGAGAGGGGGGAGATCGCGGCCCTCCGCGCGGTGCTTCCACGCCCTGCAATGCGCGAAACCGCCACCCCGCCCGTCCGCAACGTGATCTTGTAGGGGCCGCCCCGCGTGGCTGCCCGTGCCCGACCCCGCGCCGCCGATGCACCCCGCACCGCCGCACGCAAACCGCCCCTCCCCCAGCAGTTTGGGGGAGGGGCAGCGAGGTGACGAGCGGGGAGAGGGCTTACTGATACTGGATGTACAGCGGCTCCGGCCAGAGCTGCAGGAGGTCCCGCGGGGTGGTCAGCGGGTCGCCCTTCTTGGTGTCGTTGTGGTAGAAGTTCTTCCACCCGGTAAACTGGGCCGGGTAGCGCACCACGTAGTCGCGGTACGAGTCGTACTTCAGCCACGGCGCGCCCCACCCGTCCATGTGCAGCACCAGCTGCACCTCCGGGCGCAGGCGGACGTTCTGCACGTCCGGCACCATGCCGCGGGTGAAGCGGTGGATGATCAGCATCTTGGGCGGAAGGTTGTTCTCCTTTACGATCTGCGTCAGCCGGTCCATCACCCAGTTGATGTCCGCCGCGTACATCGTCCCGATCTTGCGCCCCGGCACCACGCCGCCGCGCATGTAGAACTCCGGGTCCACCGCGAAGTGGATGTCCGGAGCCTTCAGGATGGAGTCGAAGCGCGGCATGATGCTGCGGATGTCGTCCGTACCCACCTGCACGTCGACGAACAGGACGCCGTTGATGGACTGCGCCATCTTGTGGATCGAGTCCACCACCGCGTCGCGGATCTGCGTGCGGTACTTGCCTGACGGGCCGGGATCGCCCTGCGCCACCACCGCGATCAGGTGCAGGCCGGGGACGACCGGCGTGTTGGGGTCGGCTTCCTTCCACTGGGCCACCTGGCGCTGCAGGCGCGCGAGCATCTCGTCGCGCGGGAACTCGCCGAGGGCGCCCATCTTCTTGGAGGCGGGGTTGCCGTAGTAGACGATGACCCGGTTGCAGGGGAGGATGGCGCCGTCTCTGAACGCCGGCATCTTGGGGTACCACCCCTGCTCCACCGCGAAGGCCGGGTTCTTCCCCGCGCCCGGGCGCTTGGCCGCGGAGTCTGCCTTGAGCGCGTTGGCCGCGGCGGTCAGGCGCTGCTGCCGCTGCTCCAGGCACTGCTGCGCCTGCGCCGCCGTGTTCCCGAGCTTGAACTGCGGGGGCGGACCCGCAGCCTGCTGCGCCGCGGCCGTGTCTCCCGTGCCGCCCTTGGCGGCGGCGCCGGCCTTCCCCTTCGCCTCGCCCCCGTTTCCGGCGTCGTCGCCGCACGCGGCAAGCGCCGCCACCAGGAGAGCGGCGGCGGGCGCCTTCCAGAACGATCTAGTTTCCGTCACGGCAATCTCCCTCGATGAGCGGCTCACGGGCCGCGACTGTCAGCTCTGCACCCTTCCGCGCATGCGGATCGGCGGCGCTCCTGCAAGGTTCGTGGCAGCGCGCCCGTTCTATTCGCGAACTGCGTGCCCGCGCGCCGCAAGGTAGCGCCGCGCCTCGGCCAGCGTGTACTCGCCGAAGTGGAAGATGGAGGCCGCGAGCACCGCGTGCGCCCCCGCGGCGAGCCCCGCATCCAGGTGCTCCAGCGCCCCCGCGCCCCCCGACGCGATCACGGGAATCCGCACGGCGCCGCTCACAGCGCGGAGAAGCTCCAGGTCGTAGCCGTCGCGCGTCCCGTCGCGGTCCATCGAGGTCAGCAGGATCTCTCCCGCGCCCAGCGACTCCACGCGGCGCGCCCACTCCACCGCGTCGAGCCCCGCCGCGCGGCGCCCGCCGTGGGTGAAGACCTCGTAGCCGCTCCCGGACGACTCGCTGCTCCGCGCGTCGATCGCCACCACCACGCACTGCGAGCCGAAGTGCTCCGCCGCGCGCGCCACCAGCGCCGGGTCTTCCAGCGCCGCGGTGTTCACCGTCACCTTGTCCGCGCCGGCGCCGAGGATGGCGACGAAGTCCTCCACCGAGCGCACGCCGCCGCCCACGGTGAAGGGGATGAAGATCGACTCGGCGGTGCGGCGGATCACCTCCAGCATCGACGAGCGCCCCTCGTGCGACGCGGTGATGTCCAGGAAGCAGAGCTCGTCCGCGCGCTCGGCGTCGTACCGCATCGCCTGCTCCACGGGGTCGCCGGCGTCGCGCAGCCCCTCGAACTGGATCCCCTTCACCACCCGCCCTTCCTTGACGTCCAGGCAGGGGATGATGCGCTTCGCTAGCCCCATGACAGCTCCCGCAGCCGCGCCACCATCCCCTCGCCCAGCGTCCCGCGGTACACGCCCTCGACCGGGCCGCGCAACAGCAGCGAGAAGTCGTCGCGCACGTCCACGTGCAGCGAGCCGCCGGGCATCCGCACCTCCACGCTGCGCTCGGTGACCATCCCGCGTCTCACCGCGGCGGCGGCGACGGCGCAGGCGCTGGAGCCGGATGCGCGCGTCTCCCCCGCCCCGCGCTCCCAGACCCACGCCTCCACCGCGCCCGGCTCCAGCGGGACGGCGAACTGCACGTTGGTGCCGCGCGCGAATGCCGGGTGCGTGGAAATCTGCGGGGCGCGGCGGCGAAGGTCCTCCACGTCCAGCTCATCCATGAAGACGACGCAGTGCGGGTTGCCGATGGAGACGGTGTTGATGAGCACCGCGTCGCCGGCCTCCAGCTCCAGCGCCTCGTTGTCCACCTCGCGCTCGTCGCCGGCGAGCCCCACGTCCGTGCTGCGGAACGCGGCCGTCCCCATCTCCGCCTCCACCATCAGCACCCCGCCGCCCATGGCGCCGACGACGGTCATCCCCACGATGCCGCCGGGGGTCTCCACGCTGAACGGCACGCCGACGCTGGCCTCGCCGCGTTCCAGCAGGTACGCGGCGAAGATGCGCAGCCCGTTGCCGCTCTTCTCCGCCTCGCTGCCGTCGGGGTTGAAGATGCGCAGCCCGAAGTCCGCCGCCGTCGACCCGGTGCGCCCCAGGACCCCGTCCGACCCTACGCCGGTGTGCCGGTTGCACAGCAGGCGCACGGCGGGCGGGGTGAGGTCGAATGGGAGCCCGTCCAGCTCCAGCGCGATGTAGTCGTTGCCGAGCCCGTGGCCCTTGTAGAACTCCGCCATCTCACTCCTCGTCGGAAGGCTGGTCCTCGCCGCCCTGCGCCGTCCCGAGCGCGTCGATCGCTTCAAAGATCTCGACGATTCGCTGCATCAGGTTCGTGATTACGCCGTCCCGATCCGCCCGCTCGATCGGGTCCGCGGACGGGGTCTCCTGCAGCCGGCGGATCACCCGGTTGAGGCGACCGACCTCCATCAGCAGCGTGTCCATCGCGTAGGCGAAGCGCGGTCCTTCTTCTTCAGTCATGGGACCTCCCGGAGATCTTGTGGGGCCTCACACAGAGACACAGAGGAAACTACAAGAAAGGCAGAGAGGGTTGGTTCTCCCACAGTGTTCTCTCTTTTTCCTCTGCGGCTCTGTGTGAAACGGCAGTTCATAGGCGCGCGAAGTTGCCCAGGATGCGCAAACCGTCCTCCTGGCTCTTTTCAGGATGGAACTGGATGCCCCACACGTTGTCGCGCCGCACGATGGATGCGAACGCGTCGTCGTAGGTGCAGCGGCCGAGGACGTGCTCGCCGTCGGCTTCCAGCACGCCGTAGGAGTGGACGTGGTAGAAGTAGCGCGGCTTGGGGCCGGCAACGCCCTCCAGCACGGGGTCGCCCTCCGCCATGCGCACGAACTCGACCGAGTTCCAGCCGACGTGCGGCAGGGGGAGGTCCGTGCGCAGGCGCTTCACCGTGCCGGGGATCAGGGCGAGGCCGGGGATGCCGGGCGCCTCCTCGCTGGCGTCGTAGATGAGCTGCATCCCCACGCAGATCCCCAGGAAGGGGCGCTCCGTGCCGATGAACTCGCGCACCGCGTCGCCCAGCCCGCTCTCCTCCAGCCTCGTCATGCACTGCCCGAAGTGCCCCTGGCCCGGAAGGACCAGCCGCTCCGCGCCACGCGCCACGGCGGGGTCGGAGGTCAGCGTCACCTCGGCGCCCTCGTGCTCGAACGCCTTGGCTACGGAGCGCAGGTTCCCCGCCCCGTAGTCCAGCAGGACGATGGAGGGCTTCACAGCGCCCCTTTCGTCGAGGGCACCTCGCCCGCGCGGCGCGGATCGAGCGCGGTGGCGGCGTCCAGCGCACGGGCGGCGGCCTTAAAGGTCGCCTCCACCACGTGGTGCGCGTTGTCGCCGCGGATGCCGTCCAGGTGCATCGTCAGCCGCGACTCCATGGCGAACCCGCGCCAGAACTCCGCCGACAGCGCCGCATCGAAGTCGCCGATGCGCGGCTGGCCGGCGGGGAGCGGCACGTGGAAGTGCAGAAAGGGGCGGCCAGAGACGTCCACCACCGCCCGCACCAGCGCCTCGTCCAGCGGCACCGTCGCATCCGCGTAGCGCACGATGCCGCGCTTGTCGCCCAGCGCGTCCAGCAAGGCGCCGCCCAGCGCGATCCCCACGTCCTCCACGGTGTGGTGCGCGTCGATGTGCAGGTCACCCGTGCACTCCACCTCCAGGTCGAACATCCCGTGGCGGGCCAGCGCGTCCAGCATGTGGTCGAAGAAGCCGACGCCGGTTCTCACCTCGGCCTTTCCCGTGCCGTCCAGGTCGACGCGGACGCGGATCTGCGTCTCGCGCGTGCTCCGCTCCCTCGTGCCCACGCGGCTCATCGCGCCTCCTCCATGATCGCGCGGACGGCGCCCAGGAAGGCGTCGTTCTCCTCCGGCGCGCCGACGTTGACGCGCAGGCAATCCTTAAGCATCGGGTACTTGCTCACGTCGCGGATCAGGATTCCGTGCTCATCCAGCAGCCGCTGGAAGAGCTGCGTGTGGGTGATGTTGGGCGACTCCACGCGAAAGACCCAGAAGTTCGCCTCGCTGGGGTACACGCGCAGGCCGGGGATCGCAGACATCTCGCGGATCAGCCGGTCGCGCTCGTCTCGCAGCTTCGCCACCCCCGGCTCCAGCAGATGCCGGGCCCGCAGCACCTCCGCCGCGGCGACCTCGGTGAAGAAGTTGACGTTGTACGGCAGCTTGGCCTTGTTCACCTCGGCCGTGAGCGCGGGGTGCGCCAGCATGTAGCCGGCGCGCAGCCCCGCCATCGCCATCGCCTTGCTGAAGGTGCGCAGCACGACGAGCCGCGGGTGCGAATCGAGCAGGCAGATCGCGTCCGCGCCGCCGAACTCCACGTAGGCCTGGTCCACGAGCACCAGCCCGCTTGCCTCGTCGTGGATGTGCGAGATCTCGTCGAGCGACAGCGCCGCGCCCGTGGGATTGTTGGGTGTGCAGAGCACGACCACCGCCGCCCGGCTCTCCCGCGCGGCGCGGATGATGGCGTCCACGTCGAAGCGCAGGTCGGCGGCGAGCGGCACGGAGACCACCTCGCCCGCGTTGACCTCCGTCATCAGCCGGTAGAGCGTGAACGTCGGCTCGGGGATGACGACGGAGGTCCCCGGCCCCACGACCACCGCGAGCACGGACTGGATCAGCTCGTTCGATCCGTTCGCCACCAGGATCCCCTCCGCCGGCCACCCCGTCGCCTCGGCCACCGCGGCGATGAAGTTGGAGGCGACAAAGGGCGGGTAGCGGTTCCACGGCCGATCCGCGAGGATGGCGGCGATGCGCGCCTTGACCTCGTCCGGAACGTCCCAGGGGTTCTCGTTCTGATTGAGCTTGATGCGCGGCTCGTACGGGCGCAGGGTGTAGGCCCCCATCGCACGGACGGAGGGCTTCACCAGCGCGAGGACGGCATCGGCGTCCAGATCGGTCAACGCGTTCTTCCCGGTCGAAAAACGAGCGGAGGGCGCGGCCCCATTGCCGCGCCCTTCCGGTGCCATCCACGAGCACGTCCGGGACGGGTCATCGCTCCACGTGGATGATCTGGTCGCGGCGCGTCCCCACGGACACGTAGCGGATCGGCACCTCCGTCAGCTCCTCGATGCGGCGCAGGTACGCCTGCGCGGCCGGCGGCAGGTCGTCCCAGCGGCGCGCATCGGCGGTGGAAGTCTGCCACCCCTGCATCGTCTCATACTCCGGCTGGGCCTCCGCCAGCAGCCCCAGGTCGCCGGGGAAGTCCTCCAGCGACTCCCCGCCCGCCCGGTAGCTCACCGCGATCCTGAGCTCGGGGAGCGTGTCCAGCACGTCCATCTTGGTGACGGCGAGCCCGGTGAGCCCGTTCACGCGCGCCGCGTAGCGCACCACCACCGCGTCGAACCACCCGCAGCGCCGCGGCCGCCCCGTGGTGGCACCGTACTCGCCGCCCAGGTCGCGGATCTGCTCCTGCATCGGCGACGGAAACTCCGTCGGAAGCGGCCCTTCACCCACGCGGGTCGTGTACGCCTTCACCACCCCGTACACCTCGCTGATCGCCGTCGGGCCCACGCCCACGCCGAGCGCCGCGCCCCCGGCCGTGGTGTTGGACGACGTGACGTACGGATAGGTGCCGTGGTCCACGTCCAGCAGCGCCCCCTGCGCGCCCTCCAGCAGCACGCGCTCGCCGGCCCGGATGGCGTCGTGGATCACGCGCCCCGTATCGACCATGATGGGGAGGAGCCGGTCGCGGATCGACATCACCTCCGCCACAAGCGCGTCCGCATCCACCCGCTCGTCCGTGGCCAGCAGCGAGAGCCGCTCGTTGACGCGCACGGCGGCGGCGCGCAGGCGCTCCTCGGCGCGGGCGGCATCGCGCAGGTCGGCCACGCGGATCCCCTGGCGCGCCACCTTGTCCTCGTACGCCGGCCCGATCCCCCGCCCCGTGGTGCCGATCTTCCCGGCGCCGCGGTGCTGCTCGGCGGCACGGTCCAGGAGCTTGTGGTACGACAGGAGGAGGTGCGCCCGCCCGCTGACCCCCACGCGCGGCGCGGCGTCGATGCCGCGCGCGGTGAGCTTGTCCAGCTCCTGGAAGAACTGGAAGGGATCGAGCACCACTCCGTTCCCCAGCAGGCAGCGGCGGTTGGGGTGCAGGATGCCGGAGGGGATCTGGTGGAGGATGAACTCCTCGGTCCCCACGTGCACGGTGTGCCCCGCGTTCGCCCCGCCCTGGTAGCGCGCGACGACGTCCACCTCCTCCGCGAGGACGTCGACGATCTTCCCCTTCCCCTCGTCTCCCCACTGGGAGCCCACGATCACCACACAGCCGTTCTTGCCAGTCATCTCGGACGCTGTACCAAAGGAATCCGGGCGCATTGCGCACAAAAGCGCGGGCCCGCCGCAAAGGTGGGACCGCGCTCGACGTATCCTGTGGCGAATGTAGGGCGCGGGGGATGGCGGTGTCAACACGTGGACGGCGGGGGCCCCCTCCCCCGCTCGTTCCTCGCGACCCCTCCCCCAAAACTACCTGGGGGAGGGGTGATCGACGTGCTCCGGTGCGCACGGCGGAGGAAGCGCGGCGCGGATGCGGGCGAGGACGTCTTCGATGTCGGCGAAGATCTCGTCGTTGCGGAAGCGGATGACCCTGACGCCGTGGGCGGCGAGGTTGGCGTCGCGCGCGGCATCGTAGTTCCGCGTGCGGTCGTGGATCGGCCCGTCCAGCTCCACGCAGAGGCGTCCCTTCGGGCAATAGAAGTCGAGGATGGCGCGCCCGACCGGGTGCTGTCGCCGGAAATTGTACCCCATCACCTGCGCCCTCCGCAACCGCCGCCACAACACCCGCTCAGCCGGCGTTTCCCGCCGCCGCAGCTCTTTCGCCCGAGCGTCGAGCTCAGGCGTCGTCTTCCGAATCCTGTTGGAGTTCATCCATACAGATACCCCGGATCACGCCCACGGGAACCAACCCGGACCACCACCCCTCCCCCAGGCAGTTTTGGGGGAGGGGTCGCGAGGAACGAGCGGGGGAGGGGGCCCCTCACACCCCCAGCTCCCCCAGCGCATCCCCCACCGTGTGCACCGACCCCGTCACCAGCACCGTGCCGTACGGCGCCATCGTCGTCACCCGCTGGAGCGCCGCGGAGAAGTCGGGGATCACCCGCACCGCCACCCCCGGCGGCACCTCCAGCGACGCCGCCACCGCCTCCGGGTCCCAGCGCCGCGAGTCGGGGGCGGTGGGTGCGACGGTGAGCACGACGGCGTCCACGCGGGCCGCGAGTGGCGGGAGCATGGCGCGCCAGTCCTTGTCCGAGAGGATGGCCGCGAGGAGGACGCGCGGACGCGGAAGATCCAGCGCGTCCAGCGCGGCGGCCAGCGACTCGACGCCGTCGGGGTTGTGCGCCACGTCGAACACCCAGGTGAGCCCGTTCCTCACCTCCACCTGCATCCGCCCCGGCCAGCGCACCCCCGCCAGCCCCGCTTCCACCGCGTCCCACCCCGGCCGCAGATCGTCGGGGAGGATGCCCAGCAGCTCGGCGGCGAGGGCGGCGTTGCGGGCTTGGTGCGCGCCGATCAGCGGCGTGTGCACCTCGCGCTCGCCCCAGCGCGCGGACGCCAGGCGAAAGCGCGTGCCCTCCAGCGACAGGCGCACGTCGTCCACGCGCGCGGCGTCATCGAGCGCGAAGAAGGGGGCGCCGACCTCCTCCGCGCGGCGGCGCAGGACGCCCAGGGGGAGCGGCTCCGTCTCGCCGGCGATGGCGGGGATGCCGGGCTTGAAGATCCCCGCCTTCTCCCACGCGATCTCGCCGGGGGTGTTGCCCAGGTACTCCGTGTGGTCGATGCCGACGTTGGTGACGGCGGTCGCGACCGGGGTGATGACGTTGGTGGAGTCCAGCCGCCCTCCCAGCCCCACCTCCACCACGGCCGCGTCCACACCCGCCTCGGCGAAGCAGAGGAAGGCGATGGCGGTGGTGGCCTCGAAGAAGGTGGCGCCCGACTCCTCGATGGCGGGACGCAGGCGCGCCTCGCACGCCAGCAGGAGGTCGCGCTCCACCGCCGCGCCGCCGATGCGGATGCGCTCCGCAAAGGAGATCAGGTGCGGCGACGTGTAGAGGCCCACCGTGCGGCGCGGGTCGGCGGCGCGCAGAGCGGCGGCGCAGAGGGCGCATACCGAACCCTTGCCATTGGTGCCGCCCACGTGGAGCGCACGGAAACGCCGGTGTGGATCACCCACACCGGCGAGGAGCGCCTCCGTCCGTTCCAGACCCCAGCGGATGCCGCCCGTGGGCCGGGCGAAGAGCCAGGCCCCGGGTACGTCCGCGCGCGTCACGGGGCGTCGGGAGCCATGTTCAGCGCGAAGTCCTCCGGCGCGGGAAGCGCCAGCATGTGCCGCAGCAGGCGCGACACCTCGCGCTTCATGCTCCGCCGGTCGACGATGCGGTCCAGCATCCCGTGCTCCAGCAGGAACTCGGCGCGCTGGAAGCCCTCGGGGAGCTCCTGTTTGATCGTCTGCTCGATCACGCGCGGCCCCGCGAAGCCGATCAGCGTACCCGGCTCCGCCAGGTTGGCGTCGCCCAGCATGGCGTACGACGCCGTGACGCCGCCCGTGGTGGGGTCGGTGAGGATGGAGATGTAGGGGAGCCCCGCCTCGTCCATCTGCGCGAGCACGGCGGAGGTCTTCGCCATCTGCATCAGCGAAAAGATCCCCTCCATCATCCGCGCCCCGCCGGAGGCGGAGACGATGATCAGCGGCTGCTGCTTCTCCAGCGCGCGCAGCCCGGCGCGCGCCAGCTTCTCCCCCACCACCGAGCCCATCGACCCGCCGATGAAGGCGAAGTCCATCACGCCGATCGACACGGGGATCTCGTCCAGCTTCCCCTCGCCGGTGATGACGGCCTCGCCATGGACGCTCTTGCGCTCGGCGGCGGCCAGGCGGTCCTTGTAGGCCTTGAGATCCACGAACTTGAGCGGATCGGCCGAGCGCAGGTCGCGGTCGCGCTCGCGGAACGTCCCCTCGTCCACCAGCAGCGCCACGTAGCCGTTGGCCGGCAGCCGCATGTGGTGGGCGCAGGTGGGGCAGACGTTCCAGTTCTCCTTGAGCTTCTCGCGGTACAGGATGTCCCCGCACGCAGGGCACTTCTCCCACACGTCGCCGGGAAGGTCGCGCCGGTCGGCCGCCTGCAGGCGCGTCTTGGGTTTGCGGAACCAGGCCATTGGTGGGGATTAGGGATTAGGGATGGGGGATGTGGGAATTAGGGAGAGGGAACAGGAGATGCCGCGGAGACGCGCCTCATCCCTGATCCCCCATCCCTCATCCCTGCAGTTCCGCTATCTCGCCGTCTCCGCGGCTATTCGCTGCACCACCGCCATCGCCACGATGTTCAGCAGGAGGAACGAGCCGCCATACGAGATGAAGGGGAGCGGGATGCCGGTGATGGGCATGATCCCCACCGTCATCCCCACGTTCACCAGCACGTGCGCGAACCAGCTCCCCAGCAGCCCGATGGGCACCAGAGAGGCGAACGGGTCGCGCGAGCGCTCGGCGATGTGGATCAGCCGCCAGAAGATCAGGCCAAAGGTGACCAGCACCGCCATCACCCCTATGAACCCCGTCTCCTCGCCCACCACGGCGAAGATGAAGTCGGTGTGCTGCTCGGGAAGGAAGGCCAGGCGCTTCTGCGAGCCGTCCAGGAACCCCTTCCCCCACAGCCCGCCGCTCCCGATGGCCACCCGCGACTGGATCAGGTTGTACCCCGCCCCGCGCGCGTCGATCATCGGATCCAGGAAGACCAGGAGGCGGTTCTTCTGGTAGGGCTTCAGCGTGTTCCACAGCGGCAGCGCCACGCCGCCCGCCACGGCGTTCGCCATCCAGATGGAGGCCTTCTCCGCCAGGAATGCGTCGCGGTAAAGCAGCAGTATCAGCAATACGACGATGTACACGCCCCACACGATCGGGTTGATCGAGATGAACAGCGAGAGCGCCGGGCTCACCAGGAAGAAGATGGTCATCAGCGGCGTCCCGGCCCAGAACAGGCACCACACCAGGATCGAGCCGAACACCATCGCCGAGCCGAGGTCGGGCTGCGCCAGCACCAGCACCATGGGCACCATCACCACCACGATCGGCTTCCACAGCGCCCACAGCGTGCGCGGGGGCTCCCGCCACTCGCCCAGGACGCGCGCCAGCATCATGGCCGTGGCCAGCTTCGCCAGCTCCGCCGGCTGCAGGCGCAGCGGCCCGATCACGATCCAGCTCTTGATGCCGCCCGTCGTCTCGCCGCCGGAGCCGATGACGGGGACCAGGAGGAGGAGGACCAGGGAGAGGGCGTAGGCCGGCTGCGCGCCCCACTCCAGCCACCCCACCGGAACGCGCAGGATGAGCGGCACCAGAATCAGCGACAGGCAGAACCAGATGATCTGGGCGCGCCACGCCCCCTGGGCGCGGGTGTACCCCACGTCCACCACGCCGGCGCTGAACACCATGGCGATCCCAAAGATCGCCAGCGCCACAACGAATCCGAAGAGGAGGGGGTCCCCCAGCCGGAGCGCCCTGTACCTTCTCATAGACGGATCCCTACACCAGCGCGCGGTACACGGTTACGGCCGCCAGCCCCGCCGCCGCGGCGTACAGCGCCGCCAGCGGGGAGAGGGTGAACAGCACGGACGCGGGCCCCGCCAGGGACCGCGAAGAGAGCACTCCCCACAGGAACGCGTCGAACAGGTACTTCCCCAGCCCCAGAAAGGCCACCAGGAGCACCGGCGAGTCGCCGGCCAGCACCTCGCGCGAGCGGGAGGCCAGGTAGCCCAGCACCGCCAGCACCAGCGCGCTGGCCCCCATGGTGAAGGGATTCACCGCGCCGTCCAGCACGCCGAAGAGCACCCCCAGCCCGGCGGCGGCCCCGGCGCGCATGCGGCGCGCGGCCAGCAGCAGCGCCACCGTCAGCAGGTCGGGGACGTAGAACCCCAGCCCGAGCCCCACCCGCAGCACGAAATGGAGGATCACCAGCCCCGCGATCAATCCCACGAACTGCCACCGCGTTCCTTCCGTCATCGATAGTCCGCCGCTCGGTCAGGGGTTGGTCGGCGCCGGAAGCCCCGGCGGCACCCGGGGCGCGTTCGGGTCCACCACGCGCCCGGGAAGCTCCGGAGTCGGGTCTACGATCGCCGGGCGCCGCGGCTGGGGCCGGGGGCGCGGCGCCGTGGCACGGGGCTGCGGGCGCACCGGAGCCGTGGGCGTCGCCGCGTCGGGCGAGACCGCCGGGCCGGTGGCGCGCGCGGAGTCGCGCTCGGCCGCGCTCAGCGTCACCCCCCACGCCGCCGCCAGGTCCTGATCGGTCGGCGCCTTGGTGGGCGCGCCCAGGATCAGCACGTGCGACATCTGCGCGGGGCTCACCAGGGGGCGGATGTAGTACACCCGCTGCCAGCCGCCCTCCGCGCGCCCCGCGCCCGCCACGCGGCCCACGGGAATTCCGCGCGGGTAGAGCCCGCCGTCGCCCGAGGTCACGATCAGCGACCCGTTGGGCGGCTGCGTGTGGAAGGCCACCGGCGTCAGCGCCAGCATCCGCTCGCCCTGCGGGCCGTTGGTGGGCTTGGCGATCCCGTACGTCTCGCCGTCCTGCGTCATCACGCTCAGCCCGAACTCGGGGTGCGTCCAGTCGATCCCCACGGCCGAGCGGTCGCCCAGCCGCCACACGCTACCCACCAGCCCCTCGGCGGTCACGATGGCCGCGGCGGTGCCGACCCCCTCGCGCCGCCCGGCGGAGAGCTGCAGCGTGCCGGTGGCGCCCACGCCGCGCCCGCGCGAAGCCTCGGCCGCCACGAAGGTGTAGCCCAGCCGCTCGCGAAAGCCCATCAGCGCCCGCAGCTCGCGGTTCTCCTGGGCCAGGTTGGCCTGCCCCACCAGGAACGCGGCCAGCGAGTCGCGCTCGGCGCGCAGCTCGCCCGCGTCGCCGAAGCGGCCGGCCCGGTCCGCCGCCCCGCCCTGCATGGCGATCACGGGGAAGAGCGCGGTGTTGCGCACCCCCGTCGCCAGCCCGGTGCGGTACGTGTCCGGCAGGTTGAACAGGAGGAGCGCAAGCACGGTGAACCCGGCGGCGATCCCCAGGTCCCGCTTGCGCCCGCGCTCGCCCGCGCCTTTGAGGTAGGGCCGAAAGGTGCTCACGTCGTCAACACTCCTCTGTACTTCTGCACGTCGTCCAGGATGCGCCCGGCGCCGCGCACCACGCAGGTGAGCGGCTCCTCGTCCACGTGGATCGGCAGGTTGGTCTCGCGCTGGATCAGCACGTCCAGCCCGCGGATCAGCGCCCCGCCCCCGGTCATCACGATGCCGCGGTCCACGATGTCGCTCGCCAGCTCCGGCGGGGTGATCTCAAGCGCACGGCGCACCGCTTCCACGATGGCCTGGATCGGCTCCTGGATGCACTCGCGGATCTCCTGCGAGTGCACGCGCACCGTCTTCGGGATGCCGGAGACGAGGTCGCGCCCCTTGACGTCCATCTCCCGCTCGTCGCCGGTGCTGAACGCGCTGCCGATCTGGATCTTGACCGCCTCGGCCGTGGCCTCGCCGATCATCAGGTTGTAGTTCTTGCGCAGAAAGGTGACGATGGCGTTGTCGATCTCGTCGCCGCCCACGCGGATGGAGGTGTCGCACACGATCCCGCTCAGCGCGATCACGGCGATCTCCGTCGTCCCGCCGCCGATGTCGATCACCATGTTCCCCGTGGGCGTCTCCACGGGAAGCCCCACGCCGATGGCGGCGGCCATGGGCTCGGCCACCATGTACACTTCCTTGGCCCCGGCCGCGTGCGCGCTGGACCGTACCGCGCGCCGCTCCAGCTCCGTGATCCCCGAGGGGACGCCCACCACCATGGTGGGCTTCAGCTTGAGGAAGCGCTTGGAGGTGACCGTCTCCAGGAAGTAGCGGAGCATGATCTCCGTCACGTCCACGTCGGCGATCACGCCGTCCTTTAGGGGGCGCACGGCGGTGATGCCTTCCGGGGTCCTCCCCAGCATGCGCTTGGCCTCCAGCCCGATCCCCTTGATCTTGTTGGTGGCCTTTTCCACGGCCACCACCGAGGGCTCATTGAGGACGATTCCCTCGCCTTTCACGTACACCAGCGTATTGGCGGTCCCCAGGTCGACGGCGATGTCGTTGACCGGGATGAAGTTTCCTTTTCTGAGCCAGCTGAAGACCATTGCTTCCCGAGGCTGTGCTCCCGGCGCGGCTCGCGCGCGGCGGGACGGACTGGGCAGGCGTAGCACCCTGTGAGCGGGTGGGTTAGGTGAACCCGAAGCTATGCCCCCACTTGACCGCACGCAACCCGGCGGAATCCAGGGTTCGCGCAGCGCGGGCGCTCAGATGCACGGGGCATGCCGGGGGGGAAACGGCGGGGAATGGGGAAGTGGGGAATGGGGAATGGGGCATGGGCACAACCGTAGGGGCGCGATTCATCGCCCCCGTGCCCGCCCCCTCACCGCCGCCCCCCTGCCGCGCTGAACCCTCACCCGCCCGTGGACCCGAACCCGCCCCTGCCGCGGTCGGTGGCGCTCAGCTCCGCCGCCTCCTCCACCGACGGCGTCTCGAAGCGCGCGAACACCAGCTGCGCGATCCGCGTCCCGCGCGGAATCGGCACCGGCTCCGAACCCGCGTTCCAGACGATCACCCGCAGCTCGCCACGGTAGTCCGGGTCGATGGTGGCGGGCGTGTTCGGCAGAGTGATCCCGTGCCGCAGCGCCAGTCCCGAGCGCGGCCGCACCTGGCACTCGATGTCCGGCGGCAGCTCGATCTCCAGCCCCGTCGCCACCAGCCTTCGCTCCCCCGCCGCCAGCACGAAGTCCGGCTCGGCGGAGGCCACGTCGTACCCCGCCGACCCCTGCGTCTGCCGAGCCGGGAGCGGAAGGTCGGGATTGGAGGGAAGCCTGCGAAAGCGTACGATCATGTTCGCATGTCAAGTAGGAAACTCAGAAGGTGCCTCGGCGCCTCTCCGCGTCTCTGCGCCTCCGCGTGAGACCAGAGCAAGCGCGGAACACGCACGAAGGCCCGCACCCCTGTGATGGAGTGCGGGCCCGCGTGCATCCGCCCGGCGAGCGTTACGCCAGGACGCTGTCCAGCGCCACCAGCGGCAGCCCGAACGCCTCGGCGACGCCCGGATACACCACCTGCCCGCCGACCACGTTCAGCCCCAGGGCGAGCGCGCGATCCTGCCGGCACGCCTCCTCCCACCCGAGGCGCGCCAGCCGCGCCGCGTACGGAAAGGTTGCGTTGGTCAGCGCGAGGGTGGAGGTGCGCGGCACCCCGCCCGGCATGTTGGCGACGCCGTAGTGGATCACGCCCTCGATCTCGTAGATCGGGTTCTCGTGCGTCGTGGGGCGGATCGTCTCCACGCACCCGCCCTGGTCCACCGCCACGTCCACGATCACGGAGCCCTTCTTCATCCGCTTCAGATCCTCTCGCAGCACCAGCTTGGGAGCCTTGGCGCCCGGCACCAGCACGGCGCCCACCAGCAGGTCGGCCGTCTCCAGCCGCTCCAGGATGTTGTGGCGGTTGGAGTAGATCATCTCCACGTTCGCCGGCATCACGTCCGAGAGGTAGCGCAGGCGGTCCAGCGACAGGTCCAGGATGGTGACGCGGGCGCCGAAGCCGGCCGCCATCTTCGCCGCGTTGATCCCCACCACGCCGCCGCCGATGATCACCACGTTGGCGGGCGCCACGCCCGGCACGCCGCCCAGCAGCATCCCGCGGCCGCCGTAGTACTTCTCCAGGTACTTGGCCCCCGCCTGGATCGCCATGCGGCCGGCGACCTCGCTCATGGGCGTGAGCAGCGGGAGCTCGCCGTTGGGGAGCTGCACCGTCTCGTACGCCACCGCCACCGCGTTGGAGTCGATCAGGGCGCGGGTGAGCACCTCGTCGGCCGCGAAGTGGAAGTAGGTGAAGAGGAGCTGGTTGGGCCGGATGCGCGGGTACTCCACCGCGATCGGCTCCTTGACCTTCATGATCATCTCGGCGCGGGCCCACACCTCTTCCACGTCGTGGATGGTGGCGCCGGCCGCCTCGTACTGTGCGTCTGAGAAACCGCTCCCCAGCCCGCCCCCGCGCTCCACCATAACGCGGTGGCCGGACTGCACGAGCGCCTCGGCCCCGGCGGGCACCAGGGCGATGCGGTTTTCGTTGGTCTTGATCTCTTTCGGAACCCCGATCAGCATGAGCGGTCTTCGCCTGATGGGAGGTGTATCGCAAGCGCCCGCGACAGCCGCGGGGCGGGCGGGCGCACAATATGGCACGCCCGCATCCGTTTGGCGAGCCTCCGCGCCCCTCAGCCAGAAACGTACCCCGGAACCGCAACAAGCCTCACACAGAGGACACAGAGGGGAACCGCAAGCCGCGGAGAACACCTTCTGCCGTTCTCTCCGTACCCTCTGTGTCTCTGTGTGAGGCTGCAGTTACGATATCTGACCAATGGAAAACGCCCGGGCACCGCAACGGTGCCCGGGCGCTCTCACGAGATCAACAGCGCGGCTCAGGCCGGCTGCGAATCGCCCTTCTGCGCCAGCTCGGCCAGCGCGGCCTTGCGCGACAGGCGCAGGCGGCCCTTCTCGTCGATCGAGAGGAGCTTCACCTGCACGGCGTCGCCCTTCTTGAGCGCGTCCTCCGTCTTGTCCAGGCGCCCGTCCTGGATCTCGGAGATGTGGAGCAGCCCCTCGGTACCCGGAAGGATCTCCACGAACGCCCCGAAGGCGGTGGTGTTCTTGACCACACCGTCGTAGATGCGGCCCACCTCGGCCTCCTCGGTCATCCCGGCGATCATCCGGCGCGCCATCTCGCCGGCCTCGCGCCCGACCGCGGCGATCGTCACCGTGCCGTCGTCGTCGATGTTGATCGACGCGCCGGTCGACTCCTGGATCGCGCGGATCGTCTTCCCCTTGGGCCCGATGATCTCGCCGATCTTGGCCACGGGGACCTTGATGGTGATGATCCGCGGCGCGTACGGCGACATCTCCGGGCGCGGCGCGGCGAGCGCCTTGTCCATCTCGTCCAGGATGTGCATCCGCCCCGTGTACGCCTTGCGCAGCGCCTCGCGCAGCAGGTCGGTGGAGAGGCCCTCCTCCAGCTTGATGTCCATCTGGATGGAGGTGACGCCCTCGCGCGTGCCGGCGACCTTGAAGTCCATGTCGCCCAGCGCGTCCTCGGAGCCCAGGATGTCGGTCAGGATGGCGACGCGGTCGCCCTCCTTGATCAACCCCATCGCCACGCCCGCCACGGCGGCGCGCATCGGCACGCCGGCATCCATCAGCGCCAGCGAGCCCGAGCACACCGACGCCATCGACGACGACCCGTTGCTCTCCAGGATGTCGCTCACGATGCGGATGGTGTACGGGAACTCCTCGTACGCCGGCAGCAGCGGCTCCAGCGCGCGCTCCGCCAGGTGCCCGTGCCCGATCTCGCGGCGGCTCGTGCCGCGCATGGGGCGCACCTCGCCGGTGGAGTACGGCGGGAAGTTGTAGTGCAGCATGAACGACTTCTTCTGCTGCGTGGGGAAGTCGATGGTGTCGTACGCCTGCTCGTCGTCCTGCGTGCCGAGCGTGGCGGTGCCCAGCGACTGCGTCTGCCCGCGGGTGAAGAGCGCCGAACCGTGCGCGCGCGGCAGGACGCCGGTCTCCACCGTGATCCCACGCACCTGGTCCGTGCTGCGCCCGTCGGAGCGCACGCCCTCGGCCAGGATCATCTCGCGCATGGTGCGCTTCTCCAGGTCCTTGAACACCGAGCCGATGTCCTTCTCGCCCTCCGGGAACTCCTCGGCCAGCGCGGCCAGCGTCTCGGTGCGGGCGGTGCTCAGCGCGTCGGCGCGCCCGTGCTTGTCCGCGATGCGCAGCGCCTGCGACACGCGGTCGGCCGCCAGCGACTCCACGCGGGCGCGGATCTCGGCCGAAGCGGCCTTGGGCGTCCACGACATCGTCGCCGGCTTGTCGATCATCGCCACCACCTCGCGCTGGATCGCGATCAGCTCGCGGATCCCGGCGTGCGCCGCCACCAGCGCGTCGGCGATCTCGTCCTCGCTCACCTCGTTTGCGCCGCCCTCCACCATGGTGATGGCGCTCTCGGTGCCGGCCACGATCACGTCCAGCGTGCTGTAGCCGAGCTGCTCAAAGGTCGGGTTCAGCACCCAGTGCCCCTGGATCCGCCCGATGCGCACCGCCGCCACCGGCTCCGCGAACGGAATGCGGGAAAGCGCCAGCGCCATCGACGCGCCGGTCACCGCCAGCACGTCGGCGTCGTTCTGCTGGTCCGCCGAGACCACCGTCACGAAGATCTGCACCTCGTTCGCGAACCCTTCCGGAAAGAGGGGACGCAGCGGCCGGTCGGTCAGACGGGCGGCCAGGATCTCCTTGTCCGAAGGGCGCCCCTCGCGCTTGATGAACCCGCCGGGGAACTTCCCCGCGGCGTAGGTGCGCTCGCGGTACTCCACGGTGAGGGGGAAGAACGGGAGGTGGGTGGGGTTGTCCTGCGCCGTCGCCGCGCACAGCACCATCGTCTCGCCGAACTGCAGGGTGCACGAGCCATCGGCCTGGCGGGCCATCCGGCCCGTCTCGATGATCAGCGGGCGCCCCGCGAACTGTCTTTCCAGCTTTGCCATTTTCTCTTTCCGTTCTGCAGGATTGCCGGGGGAGGCCGCGAGCGGCACCGTGCTCCCCCGTGCACACGGCCCGCGAATCGCCTTGTTTTTCCGCTTCTTGTTGCTATCCACGCGACAAGGCCGCACGGGGACTTCCCCGTGCGGCCTCGCGGTGGCTCATGCGTGCTTCGTACACCCTCCGCGGACGGCCGGGCACGGCACGCCGAAGCGCGCCGCCGCCATCCCGCGAAGCTGCCGCCGGCCGGCCAATCTCAGTGGCGCAGCCCGAGGTCCGCGATCAGCGCGCGGTACCCTTCCAGGTCGTTGCGCTTGAGGTAGTCCAGCAGGCTGCGGCGCTGGCCGACCATCTTGAGGAGGCCACGGCGGCTGTGGTGATCCTTTTTGTGCTCGCGGAAGTGACCGGTCAGGTGGTTGATGCGCGACGTGAGCAGCGCAACCTGCACCTTGGTGGAGCCACGGTCGTTCTCGTGGAGCTGGTACTTCTTGATGATGTCTTCGCGCTCGAGCGTCTCGGCCACGATCGGAACCTCCAGAGGAGTTGATACTGATCAGGAAGTAGCCGACCCTTCGATGCTTCTTGTTCGGAAACGTCGCTGGATCAACTTGCAAGCCGTGGAATTTAGCGGGTTCGGCCGTTTTGCACAACTCCGTCCCGTGGTGCGCCGGCATGGAGTCGCCTACCGGGAAGAACCTTGACATACAACAAGCGCTGCTTATCGTGAACCCGGCACCAGCGGGATTCCCTGCTGCAAGCCCCCTTCAGCGCCCCCGCTTCTCCCGCGCCGCTCACTATGTGTCAGAGCTTTCGCCTCGTGACAGCCACTCTGGTATCGGCACTCACCGCGTCCGCCAACGCGGCCAGCGCGCAGGAGTCGCTTCCGCCGCGCCGGGCGAGCCAGTTCGAGCTCGCGGCACAGGCAGGCGCGGCGTATACCACTCCCTGGTTTTCAACCTCTGAGGGAGGTGGATCGGTGGGGCCCGGCGTAACCGCGGGTGCGCATGCCACCTTATGGTTCAGCCCCAGAGTCGGGGCACGGGCCAGCGCTTCGTACGCGGCCGGCTCCGTGGAGAGACCGAACGGCCCTCCGACGGGTCTAAACGGGTCGTTCCGCACCCACATGGCGCTGTACGATGCCGGGGTGGTGCTCCGTCCCTTTCTTCCCAGCAGCGCCCCCCCATCCATCGCCTCTACCTACCTGTACCTCGGCGCAGGCGGCCTCACGGTTTCCAGGGGCACGGAGGTGACCTGCATCGAAGGACCCGGGGGCCCAAGCAGTGTATGCTTTGCGAATGATGCGGGCAGCGCCACCGTCGGACAGGGCGTCGTCGCGCTGGGCATCGAGTTGCTCCCATTGAGCGACCGGCTCACCCTTTTCGCGGAAGCCGCTCTGCACGCGTACGATTCGCCCGCTCACATCACCACGCCGTCGTTCACCACGGCGAGCTCACGTGATCAATACGACGCCACGGCGGGGCCGAGCGATCGCGCCCTTCGCGCGTACAATACGCCCGCTCACACTGCCGCGGCGGGCCCGAGCGATCGCTACGCGGCCACGGGAAGCCTGACCCTGGGCGCAAAGCTTCTAGTGGGTGATCTACCTCCACCGCCCCCCGCCATTCCTCCACCCGTTCCCCCAAGCCCGCCGACCGCTTCGATGCCGAGATCGGGTGGATCCGTGGAAGTGACTACGACTGCCCCGGGTGCGGACGTGTACCTGGTTTTGCAGCCGATCGGCGGGCTGTCCAACTCGGCGCTCTGCGCGCTGAGGCCGATCCTGGCGCCGGGTAGGCCCTATCTTGGGCGGACGACTTCGGGGAACCCGGTCCGGGGGCGCGGGAATGCCACCTCCTACGTGCTCGTCGTGCGCCAGTACGGCCGCGTATACCAGCGGCTCGTACGTCCATCGAACAACAGCAACACCGTGGTCCGCCTGAACATGATGCAGGCTGGCACCCCGCTTTCTTGCGGTGGGGCATGAGCGAGGATACCTCGCAGGCGGCCGAGAAGGAAGGCGCGGTCGGAATCGCGAACGGGGCCAAGTTGCTGCTGATCGCGATTTCGGCCCTCGTGCAGTTCATTCCCGGCTATAACGTGCTTGCGGAGCAACAGTGGTATCCTGTCGGAGCTGAATCCTTTCCGTTGATCGCCAAAATAGCTGGATCGGGGATCGCCATACTCATTCTGGTGGCAAGCCCCCGTATCGCGGCATTCGACGTGTCCAGGGTCGCGGAGTTCTGCGCGCTGTGCCTTCTAGGCAGCCTCGCGATTCTGGCACTCTACCGAAACTTCCTCGACAGCCGGTCGGTCAACTACGAGTTCGGGGAAGATCACGCGCAGTACCGCATCGTGATTCCGATCGGAACCTCACGGTGGGTCGGACCGGAGCTCCTCCGTGAACTTCAGCAACTCAATGACCCACCCCCTCGCACGTCGGCGGGTGTCCGTCCACACCATTTCAAATCGTTCCTCGAATACAGGGGAGCGCCTGGCGCAGAGAGATTCCCGCAGGGTTGGAACCGCGCCACCACCGCCATGCTGGGCACGGGGTACACGGCCGGCGTGGCTCTCCTGGTCCTGGGATTTACCACTGCGGCCGTGCGTCTCGGAACCGGAACGTTCGGCCGCAGGTCCAAAAAGGGCGCAGCCACGGACGAGACCGTCGGAGCGGATGAAGCCGTAGGAGCGGGCACCAATCTAGGGGTCCGTGAGGGGGGCGAAACTCGGGCGGATGAAGAGCCGGCCACCGGGCCACCCCGGGCCGAGCCCGAGCGGGCGCCGGTTGCGACGGCAGAGCGGCCGGAGCGAACCGAAAATGGTGTGGTGGAACTGCCCGGTCTGAGATCTACGAAGGCGGATCGCGCCAACACGGCCGTCGAGTTCCGCGTAGAGATCGGTGCTAGGTGCGCGGCTGTGGCTGCCTTCGCCATCGCGGCCTGGCTCATAGGGCAGCGTCGTCGAGGCGGCACGGTGCGCCGGCCGGGCATCCCCTGAACGGCTGCATTACGTGCGGAACACCGGAAGCTCGACGATCAACATCGCTCTCGTCTCCGCGTGGGAGGTGGAACAACTCAGGCTGCGCTCTCGCCCCTATGTTTCGTTCGTGCCTCCACGCCTTCGAGCCATTCCCGGGCGGTGATCAGATGCTGCTCGATCGTGGCAAGCGCATCCCTGTCCGCACGAAATTCTACCCGCATTCCCTCAAGCTCATCGATCCAGGCACGGATACGCATCGCGGAGGAGTAGGGAGTGACCGGGGTGTCGATCAGCAGCATCGTTCAGATCTCCAGGTATGCGAAGCCGAGCGGCCCCGACAGCACGCGAACCACGCCGTGATGGGTGCGACGCTGTGCGTATACCCGCTAGGCGTCGAGCATTCCTGAACCTGGGCTACGCGGCGTTTCCACTCTCGAGCGAAGCCTGCTGCTCACCTCTGGCCAGCCACCCTCGTGTCCTCACGAGGTACTGCTCGATGCGCACCAGGTCGAAAGGCTCTGCGTCCTGGTCCTCGCGCGCCAGTTCAAGCTCAGCGATCCAGGCTCGGATCTTCGAAGGCTGCGAGTAGGAAGCCACTGGAACGTCGATGATCATCATCGCTTAGCCCCTGGATTAGGTGAGTTGGAACCGCGGCAAGTTAGGCCGCGCTTCCACTCTCGGTGCCGAGACTCGACTGTGCTTCGTCGAGCCAACCCTGCGCCATCACGAGATACTCCCCGATGAGCCAGAGATCGTAAGGCTCTGCGTGAGGACTCTTACGCATCGCCTCGAGTTCGGTTATCCACTCCTGGATCTTCCCCGGCGGTGAATACGGCGCCACTGGAAGCTCGACGATGATCATTGCTCAGATCTCCTGATAAGCAAACCGGAAGTGCGATGACATCTTGCGTGCCACGCTGTGCGTCTGCCCAATCCATGCCTCCGGTTCGGAGAGCAAGCCTGCTTCCGCGAAACGGCGGAATCGCGCGCGTGCCTGGCTCATCGATCTCCAGAACGCCGCATGCAGCTCCGCACGTCCCGCAGACTCTTGAGCATACCCGAACCGGCGCGTGCCCGCCATCGCCGTCATACGGTAAGCCCGCTCCGGGCCGTAAGCATACACCACTCTCACGCCATGCCTCAGCAGCATCCAGATGTCCGCCTCAGAGAAGGAATCACTCCTCGGATGATTGTGCACGAACACGTTGCCCCGAAGCAAGCCCGCTTTGCCCAATGGGACCGTAACTCGATTTGGCTCTTCCAGGCGGCTACGCACATAGTACAACGCCTTCCCTGCGGCGCTGTAGATAACCCCGTGTTCGACCGGCTCGTGGCGGATGAGCTCTCCCGCGCCTTCACCGAGACGCCTTGGAAGTCGTTCAGGCTGAGCTTTCGTGTTCCGATCCGAGCCTCCGTGCGCCGCGTTCGTGCTGGGCAATGGAGGATCTCACCGCTGCCTCCGGTCGACTGAAGGATGAGGAGGTCGGCGCGGACGGTCAACCGTTAAGGCCCGAGAAGAGCGAAGACGGCCAGACGCTGAGATCGGCTGTTCGACAGGTGTCCCGAAGGTGTGGGTCCGGCGCTCGGTAGAGGTAAAGGTGCTGCATCCGCGACTCTCAGATGATGCAAGCAGCACCTATGGTGGTCAAGCTTTCCGGCGGTCGCCGAGCGAACACCGCCACGCGCGGCATCGCTCGTCCGACGTGTGTCGTGGAACGGGCGGCCCGCAGGGGACTACGTGAAACCCAGGATCTCGCGGCCGCGCTGCTCGTCGGCGTGCATGGCGTGGATGAGGGCGTCGGCGGAGGTGAAGGGGAGGATGTCGCGGATGCGCTCGACGAACTCCACGCGGACGCGGTCGCCGTAGATGTCGCCGCTCCAGTCCATGAGCCAGAGCTCGACGCTGGGGGCGAAGCCCGCAAAGGTGGGGCGCGGGCCCAGGTGCAGGAGCCCGGGGAGCCGCTCGCCGCGCACCCAGCCGTGGACCGCGTAGATCCCCTCGCGCGGAAGCATCTTCTCCGGATCGCCGACCTGGATGTTGGCGGTGGGGAAGCCCAGCTCCCTCCCCTTGCGCTCGCCGCGCACCACGACGCCGTCGACGGTGTAGGAGCGGCCCAGGAGCCGGTTGGCCGCGCCGACGTCGCCGTCGCCGAGGAGGCGGCGGATGCGGGAGGAGGAGATCGGCTCGCCGTCCACCTCCACGGCTGTGACGACGTCCACCTCGAAGCCCATCTCCTGGCCGATCTGGCGCAGGGTGCCGACGCTCCCCTCGCGGTCGCGGCCGAAGCCGTGGTCGTAGCCGATCACCAGCTCGCGCATCCCCACGCGCCGCACGAGGATCTCCTCGACGAAGCGGCGCGCGGAGTAGCGCTGGAGGGTGCGGGTGAAGGGGACGAAGACGACGTACTCCAGCCCGCTCTGCGCCAGGATGTCGCGCTTCTCCGTGACCGTGGTCAGCAGCGGTGGCGCGTGCTCCGGGCGGACGATGCGCAGCGGGTGCGGATGAAAGGTCACCAGGATGCTGCGCCCGCCCACCCGCTCGGCCCGCCGCCCGATCTCTTCCAGCACCTCGCGATGGCCGCGATGCACGCCGTCGAAGGTGCCCACGGTCACCACGGCCGGACGCCCGTCGCGGGGCAGCGCGGGCGGGAGCGCGGGGTCGATGGCGAACTCCCGCGGCTCGTCGCGGTGCGTGGGGGTCACCCTGCCACCTCCGCGGGGAAGACCTTGCGCGGCTTGATGGCGTCTCCCGCGCGCTCACCGATGGCCAGGAGGCGGCCGTCCGCGCCGGCGAGGGCGAGCGGCACTCCCTGCGGCGCGTCGGGGGGGGCGGGGATGGCACGGCCGAAGCCGAGCGCCGCTTCCCCGGCCGCATCCACCGCCACGCGCGGGAGGCCGGCGAGGGCGTCCAGCGGGGTGAGCATGGCGGCGCGGACGCGATCCTCGTCCGCCAGCGCGTCCAGCGGGACGGCGTGCTCGATGCCGTGCGCGCCCACGCGGGTGCGGCGCAGCGCGCGTAGGTGGGCGCCCGTGCCCAGCGCCTCGCCTGCGTCGCGGGCGATGGCGCGGATGTAGGTGCCGCTCCCGCACACCACCTCGAAATCCACTTCGGGAAGCTCCACGCGCGTCACCCTGATCTCGTGGATGGTGACGGTGACCGGCTTGCGCTCCACCTCGCCGCCGCGGCGCGCGACGGCGTACATGCGCTCGCCATCCACCTTTTTCGCGGAGTAAGTAGGGGGAAGCTGCTGGATCGTCCCCACCTGGCGCAGGAGCGCGGCCTCGACTTTGTCGTACGTCAGGTCGCGCCACGACGCGCTCCCGCCGACGACCTCGCCGGTGAGGTCATCGGTGTCGGTGGTCTCGCCCAGGCGCAGGGTGGCGGCGTAGGCCTTGGGGAGGCCGGTCAGGTACTCGGCGAGGCGCGTGGCCTGGCCGACGCACACCAGCAGGAGGCCGGACGCAAAGGGGTCCAGCGTCCCGGTGTGCCCCACCTGGCGCGTGCGCAGGGCGCGGCGCACGTGGGCCACCGCATCGTGCGACGTGGGACCGACGGGCTTGTCGACGGGAAGGACGCCGGTCAACAACGGGGGAATGGGGAATGGGGAATGGGGAACGGGGGGCTCCGGCGGAGAGCCCCCCGTGCGCGTGAGGCGCGGGTCACGCGTCGTCCTCTTCCTTGGGAGCCAGCGAGCTGTCCGGCGGCGTCTCGGTGAGACGGTCGAAGGGGAGCGCCTCGCGCAGGAGCTGCTCGATCCGCTGCGCCTCCTCCAGCACCCGGTCCTGCTCGAAGTGCAGCTCGGGAATGCGGCGCATGTGCAGCCGCTGCCCCAGCGCCTTGCGGATGAAGGGCGCCGCGCTGCGCAGGCCGGCCAGCAGCTCCTTGCGCTCCTCGTCGGTCCCCAGCGCCGTGAAGTACACCTTGGCGTGGTCCAGCTCGGGCGAGGTCTGCACGGCCGTGATGGTGGCCAGCGACACCCGCGGGTCGCGCACGGCGTCGCGCACCAGCAGAGAGATCTCTTCCCTGAGCTGCTCGTTGATTCGGTCGGTTCGCTTGAAGCGCGGCATGTACAGATGGGGAATGGGGAAGTGGGGAATCGGGAATGGGGAACGGCAAAAGCCAACGCGGGTGGTCGTTAGCAGTTACCATTCCCCATTCCCCATTCCCCATTCCCGTCAGTAGTACGTCGTATACGAATCCACGATCCTGGCCCGCCCGTCCATCTCCACCATCGTGTCGCACGAGGAGAGGACCTGCTGGGCATGCTTCCGGTCGGCCGAGACCACGCAGACGGCGATCTCGGCGCGCTGATGCAGGTCGTGGTGCCCCGTCTCGGCGGCGGACACGTTGAAACGATGGTGGAGGCGGTCCTTGAGGCTCTTCACCACCTGGCGCTTGTCCTTGAGGGACTGGCACCCGGCGATGTGGAGCTCCCACACGACCACCCCCACCGTCACGGCTCAGCTCAGGTGGCGCGGGCGGCTTCCTCGGCGGCGGCACCGGCCAGCGTGCGCGCAACCTCCTCCACCCGGTAGCACTCCAGCACGTCGCCGATCTTGATGTCGTTGAAGTTGGACACGTTCAGGCCGCACTCGAAGCCCTCGCGGACCTCGCGCGCATCGTCCTTGAACCGTTTCAGCGACCCCAGCTCGCCCTCGTAGATCTGCACCGCGTCGCGGATCACGCGGATGCGGCCACGGCGCTCCAGCACGCCGCGGGTGACCATGCAGCCGGCCACCGTCCCCACGCGCGGCACCTTGAAGAGCTGGCGCACCTCGGCCGTGCCCAGCAGCACCTCGCGCTGCTCGGGCGACAGGAGGCCCTCCATCGCCAGCTTCACCTCGTCCACCACCTCGTAGATGATGTTGTAGAGGCGGATGTCCACGTCCTCCCGCTCGGCCACCTGGCGGGCCTCGCCGGTGGGGCGCACGTGGAAGCCCACGACGATGGCGCTGGAGGTGGACGCCAGCAGCACGTCCGACTCGTTGATGGCGCCCACGCCGCGGTGGATCACCTGCACCTGCACCTCGCTGGTGGAGAGCTGCTCCAGCGAGTCGGAGAGCGCCTGCACCGAGCCGTCCACGTCGCCCTTGATGACCAGGTTGAGCGTCACGCGCTCGCCCTTGGCCAGCATCTTCGACAGGTCCGTCAGCTTCACGCCGCGGCTGCGGATGCGCATCCTCTTCTCGCGCTCCAGCCGCTGGCGGGTCTGCGCGATCTCGGCGGCGCGGTCCTGGTCCATCGACACCATCTGGTCGCCGGCGTTGGGGACGCCGGGAAGGCCGAGGATCTGCACCGGGATCGCGGGTCCGGCCGCCGCCACCGGGTGCTGGCGCTCGTCCAGCATCGCGCGGATGCGGCCGTTGTACAGGCCGCACACCACGTGGTCGCCCACGCGCAGGGTGCCGTTGGTGACGAGCACCGTGGCGACCGGCCCCTTGCCGATGTCGAGCTGCGCCTCGATGACGACGCCCGCGGCCTCGCGCGCCGGGTTGGCGCGCAGGTCCAGCAGGTCGCTCTGCAGGAGGACCTTCTCCAGCAGGTCTTCCACCCCCAGCCCGCGCTTCGCCGACACCTCGGCCGACATCACGTCGCCGCCGAAGTCTTCCAGCACGATGCCGTGCTGGAGGAGGTCCTGCTTGACGCGCTGCGGGTTGGCGTCCGGCAGGTCCACCTTGTTGACCGCCACCACGATCGGCACGCCGGCGTTCCTGGCGTGCGAGATCGCTTCGATGGTCTGCGGCATCACCGAGTCGTCGGCCGCCACCACCAGGATGACCACGTCGGTCACCTCGGCGCCGCGGGCGCGCATCGCGGTGAAGGCCGCGTGGCCCGGGGTGTCCAGGAAGGAGATGGCGCGCCCGTCCTGGAGCTGCACGTGGTACGCGCCGATGTGCTGCGTGATGCCGCCGGACTCGCCCGCGATGACGTTGGTCTTGCGGATGTAGTCCAGGAGCGACGTCTTGCCGTGGTCCACGTGGCCCATGACGGTGACCACCGGCGGCCGCGCGCGCAGCGTGCTCTCGGCGTCCGGCTCGGCGTCTTCCTCGCCGTGGTCCGCGGCGTACTCCTCCTCGCGGATGGCGCTGAAGCCGAACTCGTCCAGCAGCAGCTCGATCTGGTCGAAGTCGAGCCGCTGGTTGATGGTGACCATCATCCCGAGGTTCTTGAACGCCGAGCCGATGATGTGGCTCGCCGGCACGTCGATCAGCTCGGCCAGCTCCGCCACCGTCAGGAACTCGTTGACGCGGACGGTGGTGGCCTCCTCGGTGCGCTGGCGCTGCAGCTCTTCCTCGCGACGCTCGTGCTGCGTGGGGCCCAGGTCGCGACGGCCCCGGCCCTTCTTGCGCCGGTCGCCGCCGCCGTCCATGGCGGCCATGGTCTTCCGGAAGTTGGCGTCCACCGCCCCCTGGTCGACCGAGCCCTTCCCCTTCTTCCCCTTCTTCTTGTCCTTTTTGCCCGTGCTGCTCACGCCGGCGTTGGCGCCGGCGCCGGGAACGTTGCGCCCCGAGCCGTCACCGCCGGCGCGCGGCGGGCCGAACGAGCCGGTGCGGGCCGAAGGCGGCGCACCGCCCGTGCGGCTCGGCATCGGCGGAGCGCCGGCGCGCGCCGGACGCGGCACGAAGTCGTTGGGACGCGCCGGACGCGGAGTCTCCGCGGCGCCGCGCGTGTCCGCCGGGGGACGGCGCTCGCCGCCCTGCCCCGGACGCCCGCCGGGCGCCTGCGGGCGCACCGAGGGGGGCGGGGTGGGACGCGGCGGGGCGGCCGGTCCCGACGATGCCGCGGGACGCAGCGGCTCGCGCGGGGGCCGGTTCTCCTGGCGCGGCGCGCCTTCCGGGCGCGCATCGGGGCGCAGCGTACGCTGCGACGGCGGGCGCGCCGAGATGGGGGCGGCGCGCGGGGGCACGTCCTCCGCCGCCGGCTGCGGCGGCGAGGCGGGGGCGTTGGCCACCGTCTCCTCCACGGGCGCGGCGGCGCCGGGGGCGGCCTCCAGCGTCTCGCCGGGCTCGGCGGCCGGCACGACGGACGAGTCCACCACCACGGTCACGCCGGTGGGGGGCGCGCCGCCGGTGGTCACCAGGGCGGCGCCACGCTCGGCGGCGGCTTCGGCGGCCTCGGCCATGATCGCCTCGGCGGCGTCGGCCACCGGGTCGGCGGTCGAGTCGGAGGCGTTCTCGGGAGCTTCCTCGGTCTCTTCGCGCTTGCGGCGGCGGCGCTTGGGGGCGCCGGCGACGTCGCCGATGGCGGCTTCCAGCGCCTCGCCCACGTCCTTGTGGCCCAGGCGCCGCTCACGCTCGATCAGCGTGCGGAGCCGGGCGACGTGCTCGTCGGCCAGATCCGACATGTGGCTGCGGATGGGGACGTCCATCTCCCGGAGGAGGTGCACCAGGGACTCAGCGGGAACGCTCAGTTCCTTGGCGACTTCGAACACACGCATCTGTTCTGTTCTCTCCGTTCCTCAGCCCTGCGGTGATGAAAGCGCGGCGGCCAGCACGGCCGCGCGCTTCGCGAAGCTATCGTTCGTGATTCCAACAGCGGAAACCGGGCCCCGCCCGATGGCGGAGCCCAGCGCCTCCCGCGAAAGACATACGTGGAAAGGTACTCCGCGCGCCTGCAGAAGGGGAAGAACCTTCTGCGCCTGCGTCCGCGACGCGTCTCCCGCCAGGATGACGCAGCGCACCTCGCCCTCGCGCACGGCCTTGCGCGTCATGTCCGTGCCGTGCACCAGGCCCCGTGCGCGGGCGGCAAGGCCCAGCAGGTCGGCCAGCGCCTTCTCCGGCGGCTGGGTGGGACGAGGGAGGGCTTGCGTCACGCGTTGTTCATTCCGGTACCGGCAAATTCTCGGCGTCGTCGGCGGGTGTCAACCCCTCCGGAGCGTCGCCGGTGTCTTCTTCCGTCATCGACTCGATGATCTCCACCAGCCGGTCCGCCTCGGCGGGGCCGATGGCGGGGATGCGCAGCAGGTCTTCGCGCTCCATGTCGATGATGTCGAAGAAGGTGTTGTACCCCGCCGCCTCCAGCGCCGCCAGCGTGGCCGGAGCCAGCTCGGCGAGGTCGCGCAGCGAGAAGTCGGTGCTCTCGTAGTCCCCGTCGCCGCCGCCGCCGCCGAACAGCGCCTGCTCAGCCCCGCGCTCCAGCCACTCGCGCGATCCGAACAGGTCCAGCTGCCAGCCGATGAGCTGCGACGCGAGCCGCACGTTCTGCCCGTTGCGGCCGATGGCCAGCGAGAGCTGGTCCTCGTCCACGATGGCCGTCATGGTGCGCGTCTCGTAGTTCGAGAGCACCTTGGCGACGCGGGCCGGCGCAAGGGAGCGCTTGGCGTAGATCTCCGGGTCCGGGTGCCAGGGGACGATGTCGATGCGCTCGCCGCCCAGCTCCTGCACCACCGCGCGGACGCGGCTTCCTTTGAGCCCCACGCACGCGCCCACCGGATCGATCGACTCGTCGCGCGACGACACGGCCACCTTGGTGCGCCCGCCCACTTCACGCGCGCTGCCCTTGATCTCCACGATCCCCTGCTGGATCTCGGGCACTTCGAGCTTGAAGAGCGCGGCCACGAAGAGCGGGTCGGCGCGGGAAAGGATCAGCCGCGGCCCCTTGGGCGTCTCCTCCACCTTTTTGAGCACGGCGCGGATCGTCTCGCCCTGGCGGAACCGCTCGCGCGGGTTCTGCTCCTTCCAGGGGATGATGGCGTCGGCGTCGCGGGCGCGGTTGAGGAGGATGACCAGCTTGCCGCGCTCCACCTGCTGGATCTCGCCGGAGAGGAGCTCGCCCACGCGGTGCTCGTACTCGTCGCGGATCTTCTGGCGCTCGCCCTCGCGGACGCGCTGGAGGATGCGCTGCTTGGCCGCCATCACGGCGTTGCGGCCGAACTGCGCGAACTCCACCGGCACCTCCATGATGTCGCCGACCTCGAACTCCGGGTCGTCCCAGCGGGCTTCTTCCAGGGAGATCTGGCGCGAGGGGTCTTCCACCTCGGCCGTGACCTCCTTGAGGACGGTGATGTCGATGCGGCCGGTGGCCTCGTCGACGTTGATCTCCGCCTCCACGTTGGGGCCGTAGCGCTTGGCCAGCGCGGCGAGGATGCCGTCCTTGATCAGCTCGTGCAGCTCGTCGCGGGAAATCGCCTTGTTGGCGGTCATCTCGCGGAAAGCCGCGAGCACCTGCGTCGCGTTGTTCATCTCCGTCTATTCCTCAGGATTGGTCCGGCTTGCGGGGCGCGCCTTGCGCTCCCACCGGTAGACCAGGTTCGCCCGGTCGATCTCGCTCAGCGGGATCTCCACTTCTTCGCCGTCCGGCAGCCGCAGCGCCACCTGCTCGCTCCCCGGCTCGCCGCGCACGCCGCCCAGTGTTCCCTCCAGCCGCTTCGCCCGCCCGGCGAGGGGCACCTTGCCGCGCAGCGCCACGTCCTGCCCGGCGAAGCGCGTGTAGTCGCGCAGCCTCACCAGCGGCCGCTCCACCCCGGGCGACGACACCTCCAGCACGTACCGGTCGGAGAGATCCTCGCGGGCGTCGAGCAGGGGCTCCAGCGCGCGCGACACCGTGGCGCAGTCCGCCAGCGAAACGCCCGTCTCACCCACGCCCGGCACCGAGTCCGGCCGGTCGATGTAGAGGCGCAGGATGGGGCGCACGGCGTTGCCGGCCTGCTCCAGCTCCACGACCTCCAGCCCCATGGCCTCTACCTGCCGCGCGATCTCGTCGGCGAGGGAGGTTCCCGGCATCCGCGCCTCCGTCCATCCCGGTGGATGGCAATAAAAAAAGCGGGGCAGCCGCTCCCCACTTCGACAGACGGTCCGCCCGGGGGCGTCCGTCAAACCATCGAACGTGAAAGAATACAGGAGAATGCAGGCGGCGTCAAGGTTGGACCGCTGGGGAATGGGGAATCGGGAATGGGGAATGGGCGGCGCGTCAGCGATACTCCATGTGGTGCCGGCGGTTCAGCTCGGCGAACTCGGCGGCGGTGGGTGCGGGCCGCGTGTCGCCCGGGGCGCGGCCGATCCCGCGGAAGTAGTCGCCCGTCGCGGGGTCGGCGAAGATCGCCAGGAAGGTGGCCGGCTCGCTCCCCGTGTTGCGGACGCCGATCCAGGTGTTCGGCGGGATGAACACCGTGGCCCCCGCCCGCGCCTCCTGCACCCGGTCCCCCAGCGTGATCGTGACCGTTCCCTGGTGGATGAAGAGGATCTCCTCGTCGTGCAGGTGGCGATGCACCGGCACGCCCGTGCCCGGCGGCAGCACCTCGCTCAGCATGAACAGGTGCCTGGAGCCCGCCACCTTGGGATCGACCTTGATGAGCGTCGGCGACCGGCGCTGCCCCAGGTGATAGAGCTCCCCCTGGTCCGCCGCCAGGATCACCCCGCCCCCCGGCGGACTGGGAGCCGGCGGGGTGGCGCGGGTGCAGGCGGCGCTGGCCGCGAGGACGGCTGCCCAGCCGAGGATGGAACAGCGCATCGGGGTTCTCCGGTGTTCGCGGCTCGGGGTGGGACCCTGTCTGGAATAGGTGACAGGGGCCGGCAGGCGAAAGCAAGAGCCCAGCCGCTCGGGGGGCTCCTCCGCGCAGCTTCCATTTCCGTGAACGGACTAGTATATCGCCACGGGGTCGTGATCCGAGAGCGTCGGGACGGCCGCGGTGGCGGCGGTGTCCGTGTGGCTCTGCATGGCCACCCCCGCGGCCCACACCACGTGGCACCAGTCGTCCGCGCTCGAAGCAACGGACGGATTCCCGTAGATGGTGCTTATCCCTGCGGCCCTGACGTTCAGGTCGCCCGCGATGGCCACGGTGGCGGGAAACGCTCCGTGCCGCCACTGGGCATGCACCGCGTCCCACGTCTGTATCCCCAGGTACATCGACAGCAACTGGTTGGCCGCGATGGCAAGTGTGCCGCCCGAGCCATACGCCTGGGGGATGGTGTCGTCGAGCCCGACGGTGGAGAGCGCACCCGCGCTTCCCTGCGGCGCGTGCCAGAAGTAAATTTTGAACCCGTTGCTGTCTATCACGTGCGGCCGCCTGTGCCCCAGCAGGTTCACCCGCCTTTGGATCTCGTTGATGATGTCCTGCTTCGACTCGCGGAACGTGCGCGCCTGGCGAAGCCACGCCGGCCGGCTGGAGGCGTACGAGTTCGCCGCCCCCTGGTTGCGCACCGACTTGCGGATCGGCCCTCCGCTTCCTCCGGCAGGCACGATGGGGGCGTTGCCGCCGTACTTGGCCATGTCGATGAATCGCTCCAGCGGGCGCATCGCCCACCTGGCGATTTCCGTGTTCGTTTCGAAAGAAACGTCCAAGGCGGCCGGGATCGCGTTCCCCACCGGGGAGGTGATCTCCGAGTTCCTCAGTTGGCTCACCCCTCCATTGGCGGCGATCCGCGTCATGCCCAGGAGGGTGGCGCAGGCGGCGAAGTAGGGTTCTGCGAACCTGGTAAGATCCAGCCCCTTTCCGCCTGACTCCGGCACCACCGAAGAATTCGGATGGTGGCTGCCAGTCCCTGACTCCACGAAGATCGCCCAGTCGAGCGTGTTGTAGGGCACAGTTCCCGCGGCCCAGTTGGTGATCCACACGTGCTGGTTCTGCGCGTCACCACGGGTGTTCCAAACGAGGATGGGGGGCATCGTGATTCACCCGTTGGGGGAGAGACTCCATCGGAGAGACGCGGGAGGCTGGCACTAGGAATTACGGCCTACGCCGCGCGCCGCTCACCCCTCCGCCGATGCATCATAGTACCGCCGCATCTCCGCCGCCACGCCGTCCAGGTCCGGAAAGAGCCGGCGCTCGTCGACGGTGACCAGGTCCAGCTGGTCGCGCAGGTGGTTGATGCGCTCCGCGGGGATCACGAAGCGGGTGAGCGCGTGCAGGATGCCGTTCGAGCGCAGGATCTCGTCGAACGAGCGGGTCTTGTCCGTGGAGATGGTGAAGGCGGCGGCCTGCACCACGATGCGATTGTCGATGGCGGGCGGGTCCAGCATGCACACCAGCTCCACCGGGCCGCCCTCGGACTCGCCGAACAGCTTCCAGAGCGAGTCCACGCCCTTTTCGCGCAACAGGCCGTCCAGATCCTGCACCAGGAAGGCGATCTGCGGCAGGCCGAAGTGCTCGTGGAGCTTCCCCCAATCCAGCCGCCAGATCACGCGGTCGGCGCGCGGGTCGCCGCCGAGGGTGGCGAAGTGCGCGGCCACCAGCGGCGAGTAGGTCCAGTCCAGCAGGCGCGTGGGAAGGCCGTGGTGCTGCGCGGTCACCAGCAGCTCCCACTCGTTGGCGGGCAGCTGCTGCAGATGCGGACGCGAGTAGCGGATGAAGTTGCGGAGGATGTGCTCCTCCAGGTGCTGCTTGCCGTGAGGCGGGTTGGTGCCGCCCAGCCGGTCCAGGCTGGTGAGCAATGCCCAGTCCGCGCGCTTGGAGCCGCGGAACACGGAGGCCGCGCGCAGGCGCCCGCTGGCCGGATCGTACTCGGTGGGCGTGGTGCGGTCCACCAGCTCGCCCAGCGTTTCCACGCGGATCTCTTCGATCCCTTCGAAGCTCCTGCGCTGCATCCGTCTCTCCCCGTGGCGGTTGGTGCACGCGGGGGTACGGAAGAACCGTTCCGGCGCCTACCTCAGCCCCAGCACCCCCATCTGCCGCCCCGGCGACCCGCCGCGGTGCGAGAAGAAGTCATCGTCGCCGCACAGCGTGCAGTGCGAGGACACGGAGACGTGCTCCGGCAGGAGCCCCGCGCCCACGGCGCGCGCGGCGATGGCGGCGCGCAGGTCGATGGGCGTTTTCCCCGCGGGCGGCTCGCGGCCGGGGTGGACGCCGGCGTGCACCTCCGGCCCCACCTCGTAGCACGCGCCGCAGATAGAGGGCCCGCAGTGCAGCCAGAGCCGCCCGGGCGGGCTCTGCCAGCTCTCCACCAGCCGGTGGGTGGCGCGCTCTACGATCCCCGCCGCCGTCCCGCGCCACCCGGAGTGCACGAGCGCGACGGCGCGCACCTCCGGATCGACGATAAACACCGGAACGCAGTCCGCCACGCTGACGGTCAGCAGGAGCTGCGCGCGGTCGGTGACGTGGCCGTCGAAGCGGTCCATCACCACGATCCCCGGCGCGCCGCGCTCGCGGTGGATCCAGATGTCCGCCGCGTGCACCTGGCGCGCATGGGCTACGGTCTCCATCCCGGTCCCCGCGGCCAGCGCGCGCCAGCGGCCCAGCACCGCGCCGACCGGCTGCTCGCCGGAGAGGCCCAGGTCGAACGGCTCGTCCCCGTCGCCGCGGCCGGTGGTGCCCTGCACGAGAAAGGGGAAGCGCTCCGCCCACTCGGGGTGCACCCACAGCGGCACGTCGCCCGCCGCGCGCACCTCGGCGACGGTGCGCGCGGCGACGGGGTCGGCAACGCTCATGGCATCCGCTGCTCGAGCGGACCCTCGCCGCCCGGCCGGTCGCCGCCGGTGGGAGGCGAGAGGAGCGTCGGCGCGCCGCCGCCGTCCAGCCTGCGCCGCAGCTCCGCGACCTCGGCGCGCAGCTCGTCGAACTCCTTGCGCGATACGAAATCGAGCCGCTCGCGCACGTCGCCCACGGCACCATGCGCACGGGTGAGTGCGTCGGTGAGCGCCTGCTTTGCGCGCTCGGGCTTGAGGTCGCCGCGGTCGACGGTTTCCTGGATGGTCTCCTCGATTGCTTCCTTGAAGGCCGTCAGGACCCCGATCCCCGTGCGGATACCCTCGCCGATCCCTGCCGGGCGCTTGCGCTGTTCGTCTGTCATGTTGGTCTTCCAGGTGATGAGGTGGCGGGTTGCTCTCCGTCCGAGAACGGTGCGGTGTGGGGGTGGGTTTCGCGGGGGGCCCTCACCCCGCTCGTCCCTCGCTGCCCCTCTCCCAAACTGCTGGGAGAGGGGCGTTCCGCATGCATCCGCGCGGGTTGTGCGGGATGTTGCGGGGGCGGGCACGGGCAGCCACGCGGGGCTGCCCCTACGACGTTCCCTGATGTGTGCGGCCGGGCAGCGGAGCAGCGCCGGGCACGGGCGCGATAATCGCGCCCCTACCCGACCTGTGCGCAGCAGCCTGATGCCGACCTACGCCCCTCCCCCAGGTGGTTTTGGGGGAGGGGCCGCGAGGTGACGAGCGGGGGTGGGGGCCGCCGCGACGCCCCCCCTCAGGTCCGCGAATCCGCCTTTTCGATCCGCGCGCCCAGGGCGATCAGGCGCTCGTCGATCCGCTCGTAGCCGCGCTCGATCTGCGCGATGTTGTAGATGTCGCTGCGGCCCCGGGCGCCGAGGGCCGCGATCAGGAGCGCCATGCCGGCGCGGATGTCGGGGCTCTCCACCGGGGCGCCGCGCAGGGGGGAGGGGCCGATCACCAGCACGCGGTGCGGGTCGCAGAGCACCAGGCGGGCGCCCATCGAGACCAGCTTGTCCGCAAAGAACATCCGGCTCTCGAACATCTTTTCGTGCACCAGGATGGTGCCGCGGCACTGCGTGGCCGTCACCAGCGCGATGGAGGTGAGGTCGGCCGGGAACTGGGGCCACGGGCCGTCGCCCAGCGTGGGGATGTGGCCGCCCATGTCCATCTGCACCTCCGGCTCCTGCCCGCCGGGGATGAACAGGTCCTCGCCGCGTACCTCCACCGTGACGCCCAGGCGGCGGAAGCCGTTCAGCGTCGAGTCCAGGTGGTGGACGGCGGCGTCCTGGATGGTGATCTCGCCGCGCGTGACCACCGCCAGCCCGATGAACGAGCCGATCTCGATGTGGTCCGAGGTGATGCGGAAGCGCCCGCCGCGCAGCCGCTCCTGCCCCTCGATCTCCAGCGTCCCCGTGCCGATGCCGTTGATCCTGGCGCCCATCCCGACCAGCATGTTGCACAGGTCCTGGACGTGCGGCTCGGCGGCGGCGTTGCGGATGCGCGTGGTGCCCTTGGCCAGCGATGCGGCCATGACGGCGTTCTCGGTGGCCGTGACGCTGGGCTCGTCCAGGAACATGTCCGCGCCCTTGAGCCCGCCCTCGGCGCGCAGGCCGAAGAAGTCGGGGTCCTCCACCACCTCCGCGCCCAGCTTGCGGAGCGCCAGGAAGTGCGTGTCCACGCGCCGCCGGCCGATCACGTCGCCGCCCGGAGGGGGGAGCTTCATCCCGCCCGTGCGCGCCACCATGGGGCCGGCCAGGAGGATGGATGCGCGGATGCGCGCGGCCTGCCCCGCGTCGAGCTGGGTCTCGCCCACCCTGGCGGCGCGCACGCGCACCTCGCTGGGACCGGTCCACTCCGTCTCCGCGCCCAGCACCTCCAGGAGGCTCAGCAGCGTGAGCACGTCCTTGATGCGGGGGACGTTCTCCAGGAAGACGTCCTCGTCTGTCAGAAGGGTGGCGGCGATCATGGGAAGCGCCGCGTTCTTGTTGCCGGTGGGACGGATGACGCCGTTCAGCGGCTGGCCGCCGTGGACGATGAACTTGGGCACTCTCGGCTCCGGATCGTTTGGATGTGCGCCGCCCCGGCTGCCGGCCGGATGGCCGCGCCGCGCGGGGGGGTCGCCGGGGGCGGGCGCAAAGATCGTGCACGGCGCCCGGTGCCTTGCTTGACACCCCTTCGCCGCGTGGGATAAGATGCGCGAACCCCTTTGCGCAAGCCATGCCGCCCCACCGGAGAGCGCCGTGCAGCTCGTGATCGCCGTGGTCGACGAGGAAAAGACGGAGGAGCTCCTCGCCGGTTTCCTGGAGCTGGGCGTGACCGGCGCCACCGTCCTGCAGAGCGAGGGGATGGGACGGCTGCTGGCGAACGAGGCCCCCATCTTTGCCGGGCTGGAGGCGCTGCGCCGCGCCCGCCCGCGCAACCACACCCTGTTCAGCGTGATGGCGGACGACAAGGTGGAGCGCGTGATGGCGCTGGTGCGCGAGGTGTGCGGCGACCTGGACGGCCCCACCACCGGCATCGTCTTCGCCGTCCCCGTGTCGCGCGTGGAGGGGCTGTCGCGGGAGCTGGGCCACGGATGAGCTGGGGCCGCACCGTTCGGCTGCGGGTGGAGCAGATGTCCTCCACGCTCGCCGACCCCGCCGCCAACCTCGCGCGCATCGCCCGCGCCCAGGCCGACGCCGCACGCGACGGGGTGGACGTGGTGCTGACGCCCGAGCTCTCCATGACCGGCTACGACGTGCGCGACTCCGTCCACACGCTGGCCGTGCCTGAGGTGGCGGAGCCCTTCCCCGCCCTGGCGGACGGGCCGGAGGTCGTGGTGGGGACGATCGAGCACGACGCGCGCTTCATCCCTTACAACGCGGCGCTCCACCTGCGGGGCGGGCGCGTGCTCCATCGCCATCGCAAGGTGCACCTCCCCACGTACGGGATGTTCGAGGAGGGGCGCTTCTTTGGCCGCGGCGAGCGGGTGCGCGCCTACGATGCGGGCGGCGGGTGGCGCGTGGGGATGCTGGTGTGCGAGGACCTTTGGCACCCCGCCCTCGCCTACCTCCTCGCAGCGGACGGCGCGCACGTGATCCTCGTGCAGTCCGCCGCCTCCGGCCGCGGCGCGTGGGCCGGCGGCGCGGCGGGTGGGCGCTGGTCTTCGCGCGCGTCATGGGAGCACCTGTGCTGCTCCGCGGCGGCCGCATACGGCGTATACGTGGTGCTCGCGAACAGGGTGGGCGTGGAGGGGAGTTGCGTCTTCGCGGGCGGCTCCATCGTGGTCGCGCCCGGCGGCGATGTCATCGCCCGCGGCGACGACGTGGCCGAAGACCGGCTCACCGTGGAGCTGTCGCTGGATGCGGTGGCCGCCGCGCGCCGCCCCTTTTCGCAGGTCCGAGACGACCGGCCCGACATCATCCTGCGCGAGCTGGCGCGCATCGTGGAGGCGCGGTGACGGAGGCAGAGCGCCGCGCCGCGCGCATCGGCGATGCCGTGGGCGCCGTCGCACGCCAGGCGCTTGCCGACCGGGGCGTCCAACGCGTGGCGCTGCTGGACGACGGCTCGCCCGAAGCCGCGCTCGCCGCGCGTTTCCTGGCCGCCGCGCTGGGAAATGACGCCATGGTGCGCGTGACGGTGAAGGGGGCGGAGGTGGAACCGCTCTTGCACCTTCTGCCGCCCGGCGTGTCACAGGAGCGCCTGCACGACGAGATACGGCGGGTGAAGGCGCGGCTGCTGGAGCGCGCGCTGACGGCGCACCCGGCCAACAAGACGGAGCTGCTGCTGGGCGCGGCGCTTCCTCCCGAGCCGCTTCTTCCGCTGGGTGACCTGTACGCCAGCGAGGTGGCGGGCCTGTGCGGCGGCTGGTTCGCATCGTCCGAGGTGCGCGCCCTGGCCGCGGCCGCTGGTGGTGTGGAAGCGCTGGACGCCGCCCTCCGCCGCTGGCTGGACGGCCGCGACCCCGCGGCGCTCGACGCTCTCCCGGCCGACGCCGCCGAGCAGGTGAAGCGCCGCTTCCGGGCCGGCCGCGCCGCCCGCCTCGCTCCGCGCATCGTCCCGAAGCTGGGGACGCGGACACTGGGGGTGGATCTGCTGGAGTGAGCGAAGTGCGTGAGTGCGTTGATCCCTCGACCTGTCATCCTGAGGAAGCCGCCTCCGCGACCTTCGCGGCGGGCACCGCGCTCCTGCGGCGCCCGAAGGATCTAGCCGGCGAGGCAAGAGGACGGCGGGTAACGACGAGCCCCTCGGCACGCGCAGTAGATCCTTCGCTCCGCGCCGAAGGTCAGAGACGGGGCGAGGCCGGCGAAGCGCGTTGCTCAGGATGACATGGTGTGGGAGAAAAGGTGTGAGACGGAAGCCGCGGTTCTCGAGCCGGCTTCAGCCGCCTTCCCGTCGTTCCAGCCGGGGGATTCATCCCCCGGCGTGCGGGGGCAGCGGCCCGCACTAACGCACTAACGCACTTATCTGCCCCTTCCGGAGCAATCCGTTTGATCGTTTTCGAAGCACTCAACCCGGCGGTGGTGGCCGGCCTGGCACAGGCGGTGGCGCGCGACACGGTGGTCGCGATACCGGCGCAGGGCGGGTGGCAGGGGTGGGTGGATACGCTGAGCAGCATCGCCCAGATCGTCATCGCGCTCGCCCTGATCGGGATCGGGATCATCACGCTGGCGATCCTGCTGCTGTCGTGGAAGGTGTACAAGAAGGTGAAGGCGGCGGCGGAGAAGCTGCGCATCGACGTGGACCCGGCGGTGCGCAATGCCATCGCGGCCAGCGAATCTGCCCGCGCCATGGTGGCGACGGTCCAGGGTAACGTCACGGAGATCAGTCGCACCGTCTCCAACGCGAACGAGCGGATCGGACGCGTGGTGGAAAGCGCGGAGACCCGCGCCGCAGACCTGAACGCGCTCCTCGACGTGGCGCAGCAGGAGGCCGAGGAGCTCTTCGTCCGCACCGCCTCCACCCTGCGCGGCGTGAAGGCCGGCGCCGGCGAGCTCCGCCGCACGCCCAGAGAACGCGCCGCGGCCGACCCGATGGACCACGAGATCACCGACGACGAGCTGAGCATCCGCATCGAAGCGCGAGACGCCGCGCAGCCGTCCCGCCTTCCAGGTCCCGACTCCTGAGTGCCCCAGAGAACCGAGCGCACTGACGCACTCACGCACTAACGCACTTCCGAGGACCCATGCCCGAACAGGACGACACCACCGACTTCCTCACCGCGTTCGCCATCGGCACGGCGCTGGGCGTGGGCGCCACCCTGCTGCTGCGGCCGCGCCCCAAGTCCGCGCGCGAGCGGCTGATGCGCGAGCTGAAGCCGAAGCGCGGACGCCTGCGCGGCACCGTCCCCGCCGACGCGGTGCGGGTGCGAGTGCCCGAGCCGGCACAGGTGGAGGGGCTGACCGAGGAAGAGGTGATCGACGTGGGACGCGAGCTGCTGGAGGAGTTCCGCGAGGAGGTGCAGCGCATCCTCGCGGACGCCCGCGAGCAGCTCCGCCACGCCGCCAACGGTTCGGACGAGCTGGATGCCGAGGCCGAAGATCTCGCGGACCGCCAGTAGCCGGGGAGGTGGAGCCCTGCTCGCCGCCTTCGGCATCGCCGCGCTGCTCCTGGTCCTGCTGCCGGACCCCGCCTACGCATGGGGTCCGGCTACGCACGTGTACCTGGGCCAGACGCTCCTCCAGAACCTGCACCTGGTTCCAGAGGCGGTGCGGGTGCTGCTCGCGGCGCATCCGTGGGACTTCCTCTACGGCTCCCTCGCGGCCGACATCTCGCTCGCCAAGAAGTACGCCCCCGAAGGCCGCCACTGCCACCACTGGCACATCGGCGAGGAGATCCACTCCTCCGCGCCGTCGGACCGGCTGCGGGCGGTAGGGCTGGGGTACCTGTCGCACCTTGCTGCGGACACCATCGCGCACAACTGGTACGTCCCGCGCCAGCTCCTGATGACGTCGTCCACCAAGGGGCTGGGGCACTCGTACTGGGAAGTGCGGATGGACAAGCACGTGGGCGAGCGGTACATCCGCCTGGCGCGCAGCGTGGTGATGGACCACGACCACACGGCGGCGGACACCCTCTTCGACCAGGTGCTCTCCGCCACCCTCTTCTCCTTCCGCACCAACCGCCGCATCTTCCGCGGCCTCATACGCTTCCAGGACAACGACCGCTGGCAGAACGTCTTCGGCACCCTCATCACCAACTCGCGCTGGGAGCTGGCGCCAGAGACGGTGCAGGGGTACGTGGAGCGCTCGTTCGACTACGTGGTGGACTACCTGAACCACCGCGGCGAGGCGATCGCGGCAGGCCTGGACCCCATCGGCGACCGCAACCTGTCGCTGTCCAAGCAGGTGCGCCGCATGGCCCTCCGCGACGGTGCATGGGACCGCCCCGAGCTCCTCCGCGAGATGGCCGACGAGTTCTTTCCGCTGCCGGCGGTGCCGTTCGGGTACCTGGAGCAGGTGGTGACGGCCGGGGGATGAAAGCACCGGGGGATGGAAGCACCGGGGGCTGAAGCCCCCGGCTGGAACCACGCGAAGACCGCTAAAGCGGTCTCGAGAAGCGCGGCATTGGACCCGGAGTCCGCGAAGGCGCACTTTGTGTTTTTCCAGCGGCGAATTCATTCGCTCCTGGAGAGCGGGCACCTGAACAAACGTGATCCAGAGACCCCGCAGGGATCAACGCGTACGCCCCTCCCCCGCAGTTTGGGGGAGGGGCAGCGAGGAACGAGCGGGGAGAGGGCTCTTCGCCCCTCCCCCAGGCAGTTTGGGGGGAGGGGGATGCGTCGCGGAGCGACGCTGGGGGTGAGGGCCCTACCGCGCTGCCGCGTGCGGGTGCGCCGGACGCCCGTCCCCGTGGCCGAAGGAGCCGGTGCCGAGGAAGCGCGTCACCAGGCGCCGCACGTCGCCGCGGTTCATGATGAAGGTGTGGTGCGCGCGCACCACCACGTGGTCTCGCTCCCCCTCCAGGTGCGACTCGGTGATCGACACCTTGCCGTCGCGCTCGCCCGCGATCACGCCCACCTCGGCGTTCGACGGCAGGGGGAGCGTGCGTGCGGTGGCGGTGGAGTCGGTGCGCAGCTCGCGGATGGGCGGCAGGAGCCAGCCCACCCACGGCGTGTAGCGGTCGGCGCTGCGAGAGCCCTGGTTGGGCGGCGCCAGCATCACCACGCGCCCCAGCGGCGCCGGCGGATCGTTGGCAAGCGCCCAGCGCACGATGATGCTCCCCAGCGAGTGCGTGACGAAGTGCACGCGCGGAGCCTCGCCCCGGTGGCTCCGCACCACATCGGCCAGGCGCTCGCCGAGCACGGGGACGCCCTTGGCGGTGCTGGGATACCCCCAGTTGAGCACGCGGTAGCCCGAGCCCTCCAGCGAGCGGGCCATGATGAACATCGAAAGGCGGCTGCGCCCCATCCCGTGCACCAGCACCACCAGCTCGCGCCGGTCGCCGGGTTCGGGCGCCAGCTCGGGCGCTTCGGCGGCGGCGGAAGCGATCACGGCGAGGAGCATGCACATCGCGAGAACACGGCTCAGCCTGCTGAGTAACGCGACGGACACGGCTTCATTTCACGGGTGAACAGATTGCCGGAAGCTCCGGAAAGAATGACGATTCGCGCCTGCGCTCCGTCACCGGCAGCTACTCTCATGGAAGACGCGGGCCAGCGGCTCCGCACCCGCACGGATCGCGCCATTACTCCCATTCGCGCTCCAGGTTTGCGTAGCGCAGCACCACCGACTTGCGCCCCACGGAGTCGAAGTCGATGGTAGCGCGTACGTCCCGCCCCCCTCCCGCCAGCTCGGCCACCGTGCCCGCGCCGAACTGCGGGTGGCGGACGCGCGCGCCCTTGATGATCTGCGGCGCGTCCTGCGAGTCCGAGTAGTCCACCGTGTACCCGTCGTCGCCCGCGGGAGAGGCGAGCGGGGCCGGTGCGCCGAAGATCCGGTCGCGGCGCGTGCGGAAGTCCGGCGAGACGAATTTCCACGGCTGCGAGTACGACGAGCTGCGCTCCATGATCCGGGCGGTGCGGCGCGTCTCGGTCAGCTCGTCCGGCACCGACTCCAGGAACGAAGATGGGATGGAGTCCATCCACTGCGCGCCCCGGCGGCGGCGGCGGGCGTGAATCAGGTAGAGCTTCCGCTCGGCGCGCGTGATCCCCACGTAGAAGAGGCGGCGCTCCTCCTCCAGCTGCGCCGGCTCGTCGTGCGCGCGGCTCATGGGAAAGAGCCCGTCCTCCATCCCAGCGATGAAGACGAAGGGGAACTCCAGCCCCTTGGCGTTGTGAAGCGTCATCATCGACACCGTGTCCGCCGAGGCGTCGTGCTGGTCGATGTCGGCCACGAGCGCCACGTGGCCCAGGAAGAGGTCCACGCCGCGCGGCGCCGTCTCCCCCAGCTCCTCCAGCTCCATCATCAGCTCGGGGTCCTCCTCGTCCAGGCGGCGCTGGAGGTCCGCGGCGCCGGCGATGAGCTCCTCCAGGTTGGCGACGCGGTCGTCGCCCTCCGGCCCCTCGTCCTTGAGCGACTGCACCAGCCCGCTCTCCGTCACCAGATCGCGCATCAGCTCGGGGACGGGCATCCCCCGCTCGGCCATCGCCGCGTGCTTGCGGATGAGCGCCGCGAGGTCGGGGAGCGCCCGGGCCGCCGCGCCGCGGATGCCATCCACCTCGCCCGCGTGCTCGGCGGCGGCGAGGAGCGAGATGCCGGCGCGCGAGGCGTGCTCCGCCAGCCGCGCCACCGACGCGTCGCCGATGCCGCGGCGGGGGACGTTGACGATGCGCAGAAAGGCCTCGTCCGCGCCGGGGTTCGCCACCAGGCGCAGATAGGCGAGAGCGTCGCGTACCTCGCGCCGCTCGTAGAAGCGCGTGCCGCCGATCACGCGGTAGGGGATGCCGCGGCGGCGCAGCGCCTCTTCCATGGCGCGCGACTGGGCGTTGGTGCGGTACAGGATCACGAAGTTGCGCAGCTCCAGCGTCGGGTCGTCCGCCTGGCGCGCGCGCACCTCGTCGGCGATCCACTCGCTCTCGTCGCTCTCGTCCGCGGCCTCCACCAGCGTGAGGAGCTCGCCCCGCGCGTTCTCCGTTCGCAGCGTCTTCCCCTTGCGCCGCACGTTCTCGGCGATGACGCGGTTGGCGGCGGCCAGGATGGTCTGCGTGGAGCGGTAGTTCTGCTCCAGCCTCACGACGCGCGCCTGGGGGAAGTCCTTTTCGAAATCCAGGATGTTGCGCACGTCCGCGCCGCGCCAGCCGTAGATGGACTGGTCGTCGTCGCCCACCACGAACAGGTTCTCGCTCCCGTTCTCCTTCACCAGCTCCTGGAGAAGGACGTACTGCGCGTGGTTGGTGTCCTGGTACTCGTCGACCAGCACGAAGGGGAAGCGCTCCCTGTAGCGCTCGCGCACTGCGGGCATCGTGCGCAGGAGCTCGACCGGCTTCACCAGCAGGTCGTCGAAGTCGAACGCGTTGGCGTTCTTGAGCGCCGCCTGGTAGCGCGGGTACACGTCCGCCACCACGCGCTTGAAGGGGTCATCCGCGCTGTCGGCGTACGCCCGCGGCCCGGTCAGCTCGTTCTTGGCGGACGATATGGCGGAGTGCACCGCGCGCGGCGGCCAGCGCTTGACGTCCAGGCGCAGGTCGTCGCGGATGATGCGCTTGGTGAGCGCTTCCGCATCGTCGGCGTCGTACACGAGGAAGTTGGGCGTCCACCCCAGCCGCGTGGCATCGCGCCGCAGCATGCGCGCGCCGATGGCGTGGAAGGTCCCGATCCACATCCCGGTGGGCTCGCGGCCCAGCCGTGCGCGGACGCGCTCGCGCATCTCGCCCGCGGCCTTGTTGGTGAAGGTGAGCGAGAGGATGCTCCCCGGGTCCACGCCCATCTCGTCCACCAGCCACGCGATGCGGGTGGTGAGCACGCGCGTCTTGCCGGAGCCCGCGCCCGCCAGCACCAGGAGCGGACCCTCGAAGTGGCCGGCCGCCTCGCGCTGTTCGGGGTTCAGGTGGGAAAGGTCGACTGCCATTCAGTGCGTTAGTGCGTTAGTGCGAAACAGCAATTTCACACAGAGCCGCAGAGGGGTAAAGAAAGGACGGGGAGGGCTCCGGTGCACCCGTTTTCCTTTCTCGTGGTTTCCTCTGTGGCTCTGTGTGAGGGTTTTTCATCCTCGTGACGCACCGCTGAAGCGCAGGGCACGGAAGCCTTCGTTGCCCGGCGGGTCGGACGCGGCGGGGAGGGTGATCTCAAAGGATGCGCCGCGCGCGCCGGGCTCCGCGGGGAGGAGGGCGAGGCGCCCGCCGTGCACGTCTTCCACGATGCGGCGCGCCAGGGAGAGGCCCACGCCCCAGCCGCCCTTCTTGGTGGATACGCCCGGATCGAAGAGCGTGCCGCGCACGGCGGGAGCCACGCCGGGGCCGTCGTCCGTCACGCGGATGGAGACGCGGCGCTCCCCGCGCGATTCGGCCTCCACGCAAATGCGGCCGCCGGTGCCGGCCAGGGCGTCGAGGGCGTTCTTGACCAGGTTCTCGAGGGCCCACTCCAGGAGCACCGCGTTGGCCAGCACCGGGGGCGTGCCCTCGGGGACGTCGACCTCGATCTGCACGCTGCGGCCCAGGCGCGGAAGGCGCACGCGCATGTAGCGCTCCAGCACGCGCAGAAGGGTGCGCACCTCCACGGCCTGCGTCTGCACGGGGCGGCCGATCCACTCGAAGCGGTGCGCCACCTTTTCCAGGCGGTCCAGGTCGGCCTCCATCTCCGCGGCCACGGCGGGGAGGGAGGCCATGTCCTCGCGCTCCTCCTGCGGAAGGCGCAGGATCTCCACCCAGCCGGCGAGCGAGGAGAGCGGCGTCGCCATCTGGTGGGCGGACTCGCGCGCCATCGCGGCCCAGATCCGCTCCCGCTCCGTGCGCGTGTTGTGCCGCACCATCCACCACGCCGCCACCAGGATCCCCGCCAGCGCCGTCACCTGCAGCCAGGGGATCCAGCGCAGGCGGCGCACCGTGGGGGAGTCGCCGTAGTAGGTGGTCCCCAGCAACGGCTCCACCACGGGCGGGTTGCGGCGCCCCAGCTTTCGCGCGTACGCCTTCACCCGCGCCGCGTCCTCCGGCTTCGCCAGGTCCGCCTCGAAGGGAAGGTTGATGGCGTAGGCCGGCACCCCCTCGCTGTCCAGGTACACAAAGGGGACGTCGAGCTGCGGCATGGTGGCCGACAGCTTCCAGAGCGTCTGCAGCGGCGCGTCTTCGCTGGGGTCGTTGAGGCCGCTCAGGATGGCGGTGACCATGCGCGTGTGCACCGCGGCTTCGCGGCGCATCTCGCGCACCAGCAGCTGGTTGTAGAGGACGTACGACGCCAGGATCGCCGCGGCCATCAGGCCCAGCAGCGTCGGCCAGAGGCGGCGGCTCATACGCGGAGGGGGGAGTACGGGGCGCGGCGGGCCGCGCCCCTGGGTGATGCTACGCGGGCCCGGCGGGCGCCGCGATCCGGTCCGTGCCGACGTAGCGCCGCAGCGCCTCGGGGATGACGATCGAGCCGTCCTCCTGCTGCCCGTTCTCGATCAGTGCCACCACCGTGCGCGGCAGGGCCACGCCCGAGCCGTTCAGCGTATGCACGAATTCCGGCTTCGCCCCCGCCTCCGGCCGGAAGCGGATGCCCGCGCGGCGCGCCTGGAAGTCGCGGAAGTTGGAACAGCTGCTCACCTCGAGCCAGCGCTCCACTCCCGGCGCCCACACCTCCAGGTCGTACGTCTTCGCGCTGGAGAAACCCGTGTCCCCCGCGGCCAGCAGCAGGATGCGGTAAGGGAGCCCCAGGAGCTGAAGCACGCGCTCCGCCTGCGTCACCAGCCGCTCCAGCGCCTCGTCCGATGCCTCCGGCCGCTCGAACCGCACCATCTCCACTTTGTCGAACTGGTGGAGGCGCAGGAGGCCGCGCGTGTCCTTGCCCGCCGAGCCGGCTTCGCGGCGGAAGCAGGGCGAGTAGGCGGCGTAGGCGATGGGGAGCCGGTCGCCGGCCAGCAGCTCGTCGCGGTGCAGGTTGGTGACCGGTACCTCGGCGGTGGGGATCAGAAAGAGGTCGTCGCTCTCGATGCGGTAGGCGTCGTCCTCGAACTTGGGAAGCTGCCCCGTTCCCGTCATGGCGTCGCGGCCGACGAGGAAGGGCGGCTCGATCTCCGTGTAGCCGTGCTCGGTGGTGTGCAGGTCGAGCATGAAGTTGATGAGGGCGCGCTGCAGCCGCGCCCCGATCCCGCGGTACGCCGGGAAGCCGCTCCCCGCCACCTTGGCCCCGCCGGCGAGGTCCAGCATCCCCAGCTCCGCCGCCAGCTCCCAGTGCGGGCGCGCCGCGAAGTCGAGGCGCCGCGGCTCTCCCCACGTCCTCACGACGGTGTTCGCCTCCTCGCCGCCGGCGGGGACGGAGGGGTCGGTGACGTTGGGGATGTTCAGGAGGAGCCGATCGCGCTCCTCCTCCACCCCGCGCACGCGCACGTCGATCTCACCGATGCGGTCGCCCACGGCGCGCATCTCGGTGACGAGCGCATCGGCGTCCTCGCCGCGGCGCTTCATCTCGCCCACCTCGCGCGAGACCTGGTTGCGGCGCGCCTTGAGCGCATCCGCCTCCGCCACCAGCCCGCGCCGCTCGGCGTCCAGCGCGCCGAGGCGCTCCACGGCGGCGTCGGTCTCGGCGGGGTTGCCGCGGGCGGCAAGGCGCGCGCGGACTCCCTCCGGGTCGTGGCGGATCTGCTGGATGTCGAGCATCAGTCCGTGGTCAGGCGCTCGTCGTCGCAGTTCAGGTTCACCATCGCCTGAATGCTGGCCGTCCCCTGCGCCGGATCGAGGGCCAACACCCTCAGCTTGCCGTAGTTGAAGCACGGGCCGACGGCGCTCTGGTACTGGCGCGTGCGGTAGGTGTACGACGCGCCCGCCACCAGCACCACAGAGCTGTCCGAGTACTCCGTGCGGCGGCGCGAAGCCTCCTCGATGTTCGGGAACGGCGTGGCGCTCAGCGCGATCCCCGGCCGGCCCGTGGTCGTGGGCGTCTCCAGCACGACGAAGCGGAAGGTGGAGCCGCTCTGCCGCAGCGCGAAATCGTACTGCCCCGCGAACTGCGGGCGCTCCGGCGATACGGTGTTCGGCCCGGCGCCGTTGAGCGCCGACGGCGCGTCGGCGCCCGGCGCGGTGGGCGCGCGCAGCACCAGCGCGGAATCGGCGCGCAGGATGGGCTCGTTGAGGAACGACGTGGGGTCGTCGCACGCGGCGACGGCCGGCGCGGAAAGCGCGGCGGCGAGGATCAGCAGAAACCTGCGCACGGTTCTTCCTATCGTGAGAATCGACTGCGGTTTGCGCGCGGAACAGGAACGCGCCCGGAAAGCTCCGGGCGCCGCGGGAATCCTAGCCCGCGCGCGAGGGTCACGTCAAGTACACCACAAGGGTTCCGGGGTGGCGCCAGGGTTGACGCGCCCCCCCGTGCGCGGGTACGTTGACCCCCTACGCCACACCGCCACCGACACACACGCCCGCCGGAGATCCGCGCCATGTCCGAGCTCGACGACGCCCTTCAAGCCCTGCGCGCCCACCCCGGGGTGGAGCACGTGCTGGTGCTGGGGCGCGACGGCCTCCTGATCCAGCACGCGGGCGACTCCTCGCTGGACGCCGAGACGGTGTCCGCCATGGTGCCCGGGGTGGCGCAGTCGGCGCGCGCGCTGGGCGAGGCCGCGGGCACCGGGGCGGCATCGACGGTGGTGGCGCGGATGGGGAGCGGGGTGGCGGTGGTGGCGGTGCTCTCGGAAGAGCTCCTCCTGGCGATCCTCCTGCGCGACGGGGTCGGGTTCGCGCCGCTCCTCCACGAGGTGGGCGCGCGCCGCGAGGCCCTCGCCCGGCTGGTATGAGCACCGCGTCCGCCGAGCCGGTGATGCGCCGCGTGCTGGTGGCCGACGACGAGCCCCACATCGGCCGCATCATCCAGATGAAGCTGGAGCAGGGCCCCTACCAGGTGACGCTCGTCTCCGACGGCCGCGAGGCGCTGGAGGTGCTGAAGTCGGACGAGCCGATCGACGTGGTGCTGCTGGACATCATGATGCCCTACGTCACCGGGCTGGAGGTGCTGGCGGAGGCGCGCGCGATGGAGCACCGCCGCGAGACGCCGGTCATCATCCTGACGGCCAAGGGGCAGGACGCGGACCGGCACCAGGCGCTGGAGCTGGGCGCGACGGACTTCTTCACCAAGCCGTTCTCGCCCAAGAAGCTGCTGGCGCGGGTGGACGAGCTGTTCGGCGGCGGCGAGCCGCCCAGCGAAGACTGACATTCATCTCAAGTTGACCCGAGGCGCACCCGTGAGCGACACCAACGGCGCCCCGGCCCCGAGCCCACACCTCTGGACGGTGATCCTTGCCGGCGGTGTGGGTTCGCGTTTCTGGCCGGTGAGCACCCCTGCACGCCCCAAGCAGCTCCTGCCGCTGGCATCGGCGCAGCCGCTGATCCGCGACACCGTGGACCGCATCCTCCCGCTGGTTCCGGCGGAGCGGCTGCGCATCCTGACCGGGGCGCACCTGGCCGGCCCCCTGCTGGGCGCCCTTCCCGAGCTGGGCGAGCAGAATCTGCTTCTGGAGCCGCGCGCCGCCGGCACCGCCCCGGTCCTCGCCTGGGCCGCCGCCGAGCTGGAGCGCCGCGATCCGGACGCCGTCATGGTGTCGCTGCACGCCGACCACGTGATCGCGCCGCCGGAGAAGTTCCGCGAGCTGATCGCGCGTGCGGCGGAGCTCGCCGTGGCGCACCGCCGCCTCTTCACCATCGGCGCCGTCCCCACTCGCCCGGAGACGGGGTACGGCTACGTGCGCCTGGGCGATCCCCTCGCCGGAACCGACGCGGACCCGCTCGGCGACCCCGGCTACGGGGTGGCGCAGTTCGTGGAGAAGCCGGACGCCGCCACCGCCGCGGGCTACCTGGCCTCGGGCGAGTACCTGTGGAACACGGGCCTCTTCGTCTGGCGCGCCGCCGACCTGCTGGACGAGATGCAGCGCGTCTCCCCCGAGCTCTCCGAGCTGGTCGCGGTGGTGCGCGCCGGCGACACGGACGCCTTCTTCGCCCGCGCCCCCACCCTCTCCATCGACCACGCCGTCCTCGAGCGCTCCGACCGCGTCGGCGTGGTGCGCGCTACCTTCGACTGGGACGACGTGGGCGCCTGGGATGCCGTCCGCCGCACCCGCCCCGCCGACGAGGCCGGCAACGTGGTGCTGGGCCCCGCCTACGCCGTCGAGTCGCGCGGCCTCACCCTCTATGCCGACGACGGTCCGGTGGTTGCGTTCGGCGTGGAGGACCTGCTGATCGTGCGCACGGGCGGCGTCACCTTTGTCGCCCACCGCGACCGCACGCCGGAGCTGAAGGAGATGCTGGCGCAGCTGCCGGAGGAGCTGCGGAAGCTGTGAGGGGAGGGCCCCCTCCCCCCGGCCCCCTCCCCCGCCTGCGGGGGCGCAGGGCGGGTGAGGGGGAGAGGTCGAGGGGCGCGGCAGATTCCGGCGCCGCACCAGTTCGCGAAGGCGGACTTCCCGCGGTTGTTGCAGCGGTTTCAACCGCCGGTCGACTGGGCACTGAGCACCAGGCACTCGGCACTATCCAGCGCACTCACGCACTAACGCACTCACGCACTTTCTTCCATGCCAGACCTCTCCCTGATCCTCTTCGACGACGCCGTCACGCGCGCGTGGGAGCCATTCGCCCTCACGCGGCCGGCGGGGGAGCTCCGCTTTGGGGCGCTGACCTTTCGGGAGCGGGCGGAGCGGCTCTTTGGAGGGCGCGTGGCGGGGCACCTCGCGGCCGGGCACCTGGCCGGCTTCGCCGAGCCCGGCGCCGCACCCGTCCTCTCCTTCGACGAGATCCCCACCGAGGGCGACCGGCTCTTCATAGCGGCGCGCGCGGTGCCGTCGTGGGGGAGTGGCGACACATGGCGCGAGCGGCGCGGCGGCGCGGGGCCGCTGCTGGTGGGCGACGAGGTAGTGGGGTGGTACGCCCCCGCCGGCACTCCCGCCCCGAACGCGGAGTGGTTCACCGAGCCCGCGCGCCACCTGGACCGCACCGGCGCCGTTCAGCTCCCTGGGCGCACCCTGCACCGCGTGTGGGAACTGATGTCGGAGGGCTTCGGGCAGGTGGCATTGGACGTGGAGGGGCTCTTTCCGAAGCCGCCGGCCACTGCCCTGCCCCACGGCGTCCACTGGTTCGGCGAGCACGCCATCATCCAGGGCGAGGGCGTACGGATCGAGCCCGGCGTGGTGATCGACGCCACCGGCGGCCCCGTCTGGTTCGACGACGGGGTGCAGGTGCGCGCCTTCAGCCGCATCGCCGGCCCGGCGTACGTGGGGAAGCGCAGCACCATCCTGGGCGGCTCGCTGGAGGCATTCTCCACCGGCGAGGTGTGCCGCATCCGCGGCGAGTTCGCGGAGAGCATCTGCCTGTCGTACGTCAACAAGGCGCACGACGGGCACATCGGCCACGCCTACCTGGGCGCGTGGGTGAACCTGGGCGCGTTCACCACCAACAGCGACCTCAAGAACAACTACGGCAACGTGCGCCTCTGGACCCCCGCCGGCGAGACGGACACGGGCGAGATCAAGATGGGCTGCTTCCTGGGCGACCACGTGAAGACGGGGATCGGCCTCCTCCTGAACACCGGCACCGTGGTGGGCGCGGGAAGCAACCTGTACGGCGCGGAGATGCCTCCCAAGCACGTTCCGCCCTTCAGTTGGGGAACAGGAGAGGAGCTATCGGCGTACCGGGTCGACAAGTTCCTCGAAGTCGCCGAGCGCGCCATGGCGCGCCGCAAGGTGGATCTCGCCCCCGGCGCCCGCGCGCAGCTGGAAGCGGCCTGGAAGCGGGGGCGGCCGGAGTAAGGAAGTGCTAAGTGCTAAGTGCTAAGTGCTAAGTGCTAAGTGCTAAGTCCTGAGTAGAAAGCGCACTCACGCATCAACGCCCTCACGCACCGCAGTTCAGCACTTAGGACTCAGCACTTAGCACTTTCGTTCGTCCCCCGCACCCACGCATCACCTTGAAGGTCACCGTCCTGGGAAGCGGAAGCAGGGGCAACGCCGTCCTGATCGAATCGGACGGCGTGCGCCTCCTCGTCGATGCAGGGTTCAGCGGGCGCGACCTGGAGCGCCGCCTGGATGCCGTGGAAGTCGATCCGTGCACCCTCACGGCGCTCCTGGTGACGCACGACCACAGCGACCACACCCGCGGCATGGGCGTGGCCGCGCGGCGCTGGGGCCTCCCGCTCTACCTCACGGACAAGACCCGCTCCATCTGCGACGACCTGCTGGACGGCACGGAGCGCGTCGTCGCCTACACCAGCGACCGCGAGGTGGAGATCGGCGGCCTCATCGTGACCCCCTTCCTCACCGTCCACGACGCCATCGACCCCGTCGCCGTGACGGTCACCGAGCGCGCCACCGGCGAGAAGCTGGGCATCGCCACGGACCTGGGCCGCGCCACGGCGACGGTGCGGCACGCGCTGCAGGGCTGCGACGTGCTGATCCTGGAGTCGAACCACGACGAGATCCTGCTGCGCGAGAGCCCCTACCCCTGGTCGGTGAAGGCGCGCATCGGCGGGAGCCACGGCCACCTCTCCAACCGCGCCGCCGCCGAGCTGGTGCGCGAGCTCCACCACGACGGCCTCTGCGCCGTCGTCCTCGCCCACCTCTCCGAGCAGGCCAACGACCCCGCCCTCGCCCACGACACCGTCGGCGAGGCCCTCGGCCGCCGCTACGGCGGCACCCTCGTCGTCGCCACCCAGCACCGCCCCCTCGACCCCATCGACGTCTCCCAGCGCCGCACCGCGCGACTGCCTGCACAGACGAGTCTGTTCTGAGCCGCGGTTCCTTCCCTTGTCGGGATAACGCACCGAACAGGCGTGTTACCTGGCAAGCATCTGCGCATACCCGGACAGGACGTTCCTCCTATGCGCCCGAACTGCCTGCCGAAGCAGAAGTTGATGCAACCTCGCCACGAACTGGGGGGTGTTATTCTGGAAACCGGTGAATCCAGATAACACCGATTCTCAAGGCATCGCAGGTAGTTGTTGGCAACGCGAATTAGGTTATCACATCCTTGCGTGCATACCCGAATTCTGTCTACTTAGTGAGTAGTTCGGCGGCACAGGCATCAGCTCAACCTCACAAGTTATCCTGATCGGGTCCCATGTTCCGGTCTGTCGGTCAGTTCGAGTACTACCCACCCTGCGGGTCCGAAGGGGACGACGTGACGGGCGTCGTGATCGGGCGCGGCACGGACCCAGCGTACGCCCGGTCGTTCCTCGACGCTGCGCTGCACCTCACAACCGAAGTCGCCAAGCCGACGCCTTCGGCGTATCACACGCTTGCCATCCCCGCGCTCTACTGCTTCCGTCACGCTCTCGAACTGATGCTGAAGGCGGTACTCCGCGAAGTCGACGCCGTTCTGACCCCGTGCCCCGCTCCCGAGAACGAGCCTGCGCCGCCGTCTGCGAACGCGGCACGGATGGGGACCCATTCGCTTGTGGAGGTAGAGCGTGAACTCACGATTAAGCTTCAGCACCACGGTTACGACTTCTTGATCGATCGCCACCGCGCGACGGTAAAGCGCGTACACGACCTCGATCCAGCGGGCATGAGCTTCCGCTATGGGCTGAACAAGAAAGGGCAGCTCCTTCTGCCGGTGGGATGGGAGGTTCAGATCAGAGAGGTCGAAGCCGCAGTCACCGAGGTGTTCGAACAACTCGATCTCATCTGGTGGGTGCTGCAAGGCTTTGCGCTCTCAAACCCAGTGGGCCATCAGCAGATGTGGTCCTACTGAGTGAATGAGGGTCTCGGCCGCTGAGTCGCCGAACAAGGCGTTGCAGGCGACGTGCGGCCCGGCATTGTTTCTCAGGCAGGCATCGTCCGGCCGCACGCGCCTGAACTTGGTCGTTAGGCCGCTGGACAAGCATCGCGGGAGCCACAGGTGATCCTCCTCCCGCGGCTGCCGTGTGTTTCACCGCTCGCTCAGCTTAGGTGGCGAGCCGCCGCACCCCTTCTCGGGCGCCCTGCGGTACACGGTGAGGCACAACAACTCGCCGCACGGTGATGGGCGGCGGCGATCGAGCGCGGGGTCATTGGGAGATGTCCCCGCCTGATACGCGCTCTCCGAATTCGACCTCCATGAGGTGAGCTGGGGCGCGGAGGATGATGAGGCCCGGCTGTCCCTGATAGCTGACGAAGATCCCGCTCCACCCAGGCGCGGTCAGCTTGCCGCGCTCAATCCTGCCACTGTCGAGCCGCACTTCCTTCGGGACCCATCTCTCGTTCTCCCAATCGGCATACCCCAAGGTGCCGGTGACGGCGTTTCCCCGCACCGACAGCGTCAGAGTCGATTCCCCCTCGGAGTCGCCGAAGTCGTAGTCCCCTGCGTACGCCGAGGGAGGGTTTGCCTCGCTGACTTCGAACTCGCTGACGTCTGTCTCGTCGTGCTGAAAGCGGATCATCTGTCGCGCCGCGACCAGCCGTCGCAGCTCCGCCGCGGCATCGGCAGCGGAGTCGGTCGAGGGAGAGGGAGAGGGCGCGGGCTTGGAGCCGGCTTGGGTGGTAGCCGGCGTTCTGGCCGGGCGATTCGGGGCGGCGGCGCCAGCGGCGGCAGTGCGCTTCTCAGCCGTTTCCGGCGTGCACGCCCAGCAGAGGACGGCGAGAAGAATCACGAACGTTCTCATTGTTGTCGTTCCCCAGCGCGCCGAGCTACAAGAAGTGGATGGATGGGAAGTCATGCACGATGCAGTCCAGTCAATCTGCGCGTGAACGTGGCATTCAGCTTATCTCGCTCGCAGATCAAGGCGTGAAGTCGGAAACTCCGGGCAACGAATAAACACCGCCTGATAAGCGCAACTCCGGCCGTATTCGCGGCCTAACAATCGGCTGCAGGGGATGCGGGGCCGTCCATGCCTTCGGCCGGACGGAAGGCTTGCGCGCTGGCCCCGCACCCCTGACCCTTGTGTCGTTAGGCCGCTGGGCAAGCATCGCGGCAGCCGCAGGTCATCTTAACCGCGCCTTGCATTCGACGTCGCTGCATCTACGGCCATCTAAATCGGATCGATACCACATGAGCCTGTCCTGAGATGATCAGCCTGGAATCCTTCAGTTTCGTTTTTACTGCCGCCAGCGCACTCGGTACAGTGGTGGCTGCTGTTGCGGCTTGGCAGGCGGCGAAGGCGACCTCTCAAGTAGCCGAGGGGCAGTTATATTCTACTTACTATACGGAATATGGGACGCCCGAGATGCTGCGAGCACTCCGGCGTCTCCGTCAGTTCAGGGAAGAGCACGGCGAACACTTCGCTTTAAAGTGGAAGCAAGCTCTTGACCAGGGAGAAGAGTGGGCTCATCAGGTTGACCTAGCCCGACGAGCGGTTAAGGTCTACTTCGTTCGGGCCCATCGGCTCTATGAAACGGGATATGCTTCCAAGAAATTCCTGAGAGCAGTTGCGACTGTCGACGGCTTGAGCGTTTTATTCGAGATCATTGAGCCACTGGAGTATGCGCTAAATCCCGTTTACGATGCGCAACGGTTCGAAAGCCTGCGACGATTGTGTGCGCCGGTAGGACGCGCGGACTCATCGTGCCGATCGGATAACCCGGTCAGCTGAGCCGGACTCCCAGGTTGCACCGGCGCGAGGGGCACAATTCTGAGGTGGCGAGCAGCATAGGAATGAGTTTATCACCCGATCTGCGTAGGCGCGGCCTAACAATCGGCTGCAGGTGATGCGGGGCCGTGCATGCTTTCGGGCGCAGGAGAGTCTTGCGCGCGGCCCCGCACCCCGGACCCTTGTGTCGTTAGACGTTCGTGAGGTGTAGCGACCCGTTCCTCTCACACAATGACGATCATATGCTGGATCCGCTCATCTGGATTCTGATGGTGATAGTGTCGGCCGGCTTGTTTGGCGGAGCGATCAACTACCATCTGAGCTCGTCTGACGATACCCCGAAGCCCAGCTTGGCTCGGAGCCTAACGGTCGGTACTGGCGCGGCTTTCATGGTACCGCTCTTCTTGAACATGATTTCGAGCAATCTCCTCGACCTCATCCGGGGTGGCAGCAACGTCGCCGCAGACCCATCGAAACTCTTTGTGTTTGCCGGCTTCTGCCTGGTTGCCGCAATCTCCTCAAAGGCATTCATCAATACGCTTTCAGATCGGATACTTCGCGAGGCTCGCGAAACGAGGGAGGAGGTTCGGGAAGCGAAAGCGGAGTTGGCCAGAGTTCAAACGGTCCTCGAACCGATCGTTGCGAAGGAAACCGAATCAGATGCCATACCTGTAGAAGATCAGTTGGTGCGTCTCCAGACGAGTGTTCCCAACGACTCGCCTGAAGATCGGGTTCTTCGTGCATTGGTGCCTGGGCGTTGGACACTCCGCTCAGCAAGTGGCATTGCAAAGGAATCAGAGGTGAGTCAGGCAGAAGCAATTCGTCTGCTTGATGGTCTGGTAGATCGTGGCCTCGTCGGACATCGAACGGGGAAAAACGGTCCGCGCTGGTTCATGACTGAGAATGGGAGAACCGAACTCGGAATCTCTTGAATCGGCGACAACTTGCCCGCTGACCGACCCTCCAGCCGGGCCGCCTAACAATCGGCTGCAGGGGATGCGGGGCCTTGCATGCTTTCGCGCGCGATGATAAGGCTTGCGCGCCAGCCCCGCACCCCTGACCCTTGTGTCGTTCGGCGGCTACACTTCGGATTTATTCGTTCCGAATCTTGGACTTGAAGGAAAGCATGGTACGAACAGGAGGATTGCGAAATGGTTAGGTGCACAGCTCCGGTAGATGTATCTTGTCGGCGTCGTTGTTACTCACACTCCTATTCGTCAAGACCATGCGTACTTTCCTGCCGTCGCTGCTCGTCGTCGCGCTGGGCCTGGGTGCCTGCCGCGGTCAGCCCGAACCCGGTACCTGCGCCGCCGATTCCACCGGTCGCGACGGGACGTCCAGCCCATCTTCGGACCCTCAGGCGATGACCGCATCCGCCGAATCCCCGGGCGAGGGCGGGTACCGCCTCCTGGGCGTGCTCGACCCTGAACGGGGCAACCTGGTCGCCTTCGCGATGAAGGTGCCGCGCAGCTGGCAGGCGAAGCAGACGTTCACCCGGCGCTGGGTGGGGGCGATGCCGCAGAATCAGATCTACCTCGACCTGCGCGCGCCCGACGGTCGCACCCAGATCGAGTACCTGCCGTCGCGCACCTACAACCACGCGGAAGGCCCGACGATCCGGCAGACCCGGGGCATGGAACAGTCGATGGGGCTGCCGATCTCCCGGCTTCCGGACGAACTGCCGCCGATGCCGCCCGTGACGTACATCCGGCAGGTGTTGCTGCCGTTCCTGGCGCAGAACGGGTTTCAGCTGCGCAACGTCGGCAACGAGATGGACGCGCCGCAGCGGCGGAACGCGAACGGACAGATGGAGTCGCGCGGGTCGGTCGACGGCACCCTGCCCAACGGCAACCGGGCCCGGGTGGAGTGCCGCATCACCCGGAACGTGCAGCAGATCGGCAACGACACTTACACCACTTGGATGGCGATCCCGTCTATCACGCAGACGGCCGACGACCTGGACACCGCCCACGGCCACACGGTGGTCGCCCAGGAATCCATCGTGATGAACCCGACGTGGATGGAACAGAATCAGGCCGCCCAGACGCGCGGAGCCCAGGCGAACAGCGAGTTGAGTCGCCAGCAGCACGAGGCGACGATGGGGCAGATCGACGCCAACACCGCTGCGATGACCCGGGGGCACAACGCCCGGATGAATGACATCCAGCAACAGGGCGCCGCCAACACCGCCCGGCACAACGACCGCATGGCGGCGATGGACCGGGACAAGGCGGCGTTCGACAACCGCATGGGCTCGATGGACCGGCAGCAGGAGACTCGGATCGACGGCATCCGGGGCGAGGCCAACTACGCCGACCCGACGACCGGGGAGCGGGTGAAGCTACAGGACGGCTCCAACCACGTCTATCGCGACAACCGGAACCCGACGCAGTATTACGGCACCGACACGCCTATCGACGCCGGGCGGATCGACTGGCAGGAACTCCGGAAAGTCTCACTGCCGAACCGCTGATCCGACCCCGGGCCGACGCAACGGGCTACGGGGTTCGACGGGCACCACATGCGGCACAGAAGCTGGCTTCCGGGGTCCGCAGCGGCTTGCCGCAGGTCGCACAGATGGGACCGTAGAGCGACATCCGATGGTGCCAGAGCGCGTTCGGATTCGTCTCACGGAAGCTGGTCAGACGCTGATCCAGATCGAGCGCCTCGGCAAATTGCACCTGCTCGGCCACCAGGTTGTCTCTGATCGCGGCAGTTCGGGCCATGAAGTTCCGAATGCCGACTCGCAACGCCGCTTCCACCGCATCGGCAGGGTCTGCCGATGTGCCGCTCCTGTCGGTAAGCGGCCTCCGGCCGAGGGTGCCCGATCAGTCCAGGGGGCTCCGGACCGCGCGCCGTCCACGATTCAGCACGTGGGTATAGATCATCGTGGTCTTTACATCCTTGTGCCCCAGCAGCTCCTGCATGGTGCGGATATCGTACCCGTCCTCGAGCAGGTGCGTAGCGAAGGAGTGCCGCAGGGTGTGGCACCCCACGCGCTTCGGAATCGCGGTAGCGCGCAAGGCTTGCTGCAGGGGATGCGGGGCCTTGCATGTTTCCGGGCGGATGAAAGTCTTGTGCGCCGGCCCCGCGCACCCGACCCTTGTGGCGGTAAGCCGCTGGACAAACATCGTGGCAGACGCGGGGGATCGTCCCCCGCGCCTGCGGTAAGTGGACGTACGAAACCATCCATGCACCAGCCAAAGTGCAGAGGGGGGACCCGTGACTCCCATGTTCATCGTTGCCGGCCAGTCCGGCGAAAGCATCGAGGCCGTAGCGGATCAGCTGCGCGAGGAAATCTCCAGCCTGCCGCCTGATAAGCCGCAACTGGCGAAGAAGGTTCTATTCACCGATACCGGCGTCATGGTAGTTCTCGTGGTCGTTCGCGGCCAGGAGCTCCCGCACACCCATCCGAACGCCGATTTGATCTTTTCCGTTCTGGATGGCGAAGGATGGGTCCAGCAATCGCCGGGGAGACCGGATCCCGAAACGAACATCGAGGCCTCGGCGGGAACTACCATCGTAATCCCGAAGGGCATGTGCCACGCGTTCCACAACACTTCGCCCTCCGACTCGGTGCTGCTCGCGACCTTTTCTCCGGCTATCCCGGACCCGGGTGTGTGCCCGGAACCGCCGAGCCTCTCTGCGCACCAACACACCCCACCCGCAGCGCACGACGTGCCGCGGTGACGGCGCGGCGGTCGGGTGAAGGACCTCCGCGCCGAGAAGACCAGCTGGACGGGTAGAGACAAGCAGGCTCGCCCAGCGCGGGACCAGGCTTCTTCAGCCGAGCAGCTGGTGCGCGCCTCTCACGTCAGAGCCCAACGCGGGTGCCAAAGCGGTTATAAAGTAGCAGCGAAATCTGCCGCCGCCGGGTCGGGCGGCGACGCCGAGGGTTTCACGCAGAGACGCAGAGGTGCCGCGGCACGGCTCCTCTGCGTTTCTTCTTACCGCTGCGTAGCGGGCCCTCGCCCGGTGACCCGCCGCGTTCGGAAACGGCGCGTAGGGACGGCCCTCAGCCCGCCGAACCCACCAGCGCCGGCACCGGCACCCTTCTGGCCGGCACTCTCGAGGTGGAGCCCGGGGCAGGCGCGGGCACCGGGGTCTCGCTGTTCTTGAGGTACTGCAGGATGCTGAGGCCGTCCGAAGGCTGGGTGCTCAGGTCCTGCGGCGTGAACTCCATGACCCACCCGATGATCTGCGGCGACCCGATGTGGATGGTGAGGACGCTCGTGCTGGAGCTCGTGGTGACCGACTGCGACTCACTGTGCGACGACTCGGAATGCGAGGCGCTGAAGCACAGGAACCCGCCCCCTACCGCCGACTGGCTGTCCGCCACCTGCCGTGCGGCGTTCAGCTGGCTCTTGTTCGCCTGGAACTTGAGCGTGATGTCCTTGGCCACCAGGAACGAGACGGGATAGCAGGGCAGGATGGCGGGGGCCGGCGCCACGGGAGTCGTCCCCCACGTGGTGACCGGCGCCCCGGCGATGGGCGTGCTGTTCAGCGACTCCAGGTCGCCCGTCAGGGCGAACACGCCGGGGTCGAACCACCCGCGGTCCACGTCCACGCGCATGACCTGCATCCCGATCTCGATCATGGTGTTGGCCTCCATCATGGCGTGCATGGAGCTGGAGCTCGAACTGGAGCTCGATCCGCCGGCGCTGCCGAAGAAGAGCCCTCCGCTCCAGCTGGTCTGCGAGGCGCTGCTCTGCAGGCTGGACGAGTCGCTCATGTCATCCGACGAAAAGTAGAAGGTCAGGTCCATGAACCGGTCCGAGGCGGCGGACCGCTGCGGAGCGGGCGAGGGAGTGCCGGAGGCGGGCGCGGCGGAGGCCGCCGGGGGGCTCGCCATGGAGGTGCCGATCTGGGCCCAGAGCGTGTCCAGGTCCTGGGCCTGCTGCTGAAGCCGGGCCAGGTACGGCTCCAGCCCCGCGTAGGTGGTGGCCTCCGCCGAAGCCAGGTTCTGCGCCGACGTCGCCAGGTTCTGCGCCGCCGTCAGGTAGGCGGACTGGCTCTGGAGCAGGGCCTCCTGGCCGTTCTTGATGGCGTCCACGTCCGCCTGCGTGAAGGTGGAGGGTGTCGAGGGCGGCGTATCGGACGTGGCGTCCACCTGGCCGGCCAGGGGATCCAGGTCGGTGGTGGTGGGATCCGCCGTGGCGCCGCCGTTCTGCTGGCTGGCGAGGTACATGTCCGCGGCAGTGGCCAGGTTGCCGGTCATGGTGCCGAGCAGCGCGTTCTGCGCGCTGCCGTACGCGTTCTGCGCGTCGCTCAGCTTCTGCGCCAGGGTGGCCACGTCGCCCGTGGCGCTGGAGAGCAGCGAGAGCACCTGGCTGATGGTGGCGCTCAGCGCCCCCCGGCGGGCGGAGAGCTTGAGCGCCAGGTACGCGGGGGCATCCAGCAGGTCCTTGGGGTCGGTGTCACTCACCAGCGACTCGAACCAGTCCACCGGGCTCAGATCCACCGGGTACACGTAGCCGCCGCTGGTGGAGCGCAGGCGCACGTCCGTCACGTTGCGGCGCGCCTCCTCGATCTCGCCGCCCGTCCCCGCCTCCAGCACGCCCTGGATGGCGTCCATGTCCGCCGGCGACAGCACGATGGCCACCCGCGCCTCCGCCGCGTCCACCAGCATCAGGTTGGCGTCGGCTACCGTCTCGAACCACTCGTCGTACGCCGAGAGCGCCGCGGCGGGGGCCTTGGGAAACTGGGCCTGGAACTTCTGGCGCTGGTCGTCCTGAAGCTGCTGCCAGGCTTGTTTGCGGAGCGCCCAGGCGTCGTACAGGACGAAGTACAGCTCCTGCCGTGTGCCGGTGAACGTGGTCCCGTCTTCCAGCACCGACGTGCACGGCTCCGCCAGGTAGGCGCGCAGCGCCGTCTTGACCGTCGCCAGCGCGGGATCGAACCGGGGCACCAGCTTCCCCAGGGCCTGCAGGTACTGGCTGGAGAGCTGGCGCCCGTTGGAGGTGCCGGTCACCTGGCACACGTCGAACAGCTGGTTCACCAGGCGCGACTCCGCGTCGGCCACCCGCACCGGCTTCTCGCCGGCGACGTCGTACGCGTACGTCTCCAGGTCCAGCACCATCCCCGGCATCATCAGGGTAAAGTACTGCATGGGATTGTTGCCGCCGAACACCTGGTCCATCTGGTCGTAGATCTGGTCGATCGCGCTCATTGTGGCTCCTTCGTGCATGGATGGATGATGAAAAGTGCGGGCGCACTCTCCGTCGGTTGTCGCAGGGCGTCGAGCCGCGGACGGGGCGGGCCCCGGGCTCTCGTGGACATGGCTCGGGTCGGGGTGCGGCTTCTGCCGGCGGGAGACGCGGCGGCCGGGCCACCCGCGTCTCCCCCCTCGGCGGCGTCTCAGCAGCGGCCGAACACCTTGGTGTAAAAAGGGGCCGGATCTTTGTTCAGGTAGAAGGACACCCGGACGCCGTGCGGGAGCGGGCTCCCGCAGGTCTGGGCGCAGGCCTTGATCGCCCCGCCCACCGGAATCCCGATCGGCGACGTGACGCACTTCTGGCCGTAGATGGGAATGGTGAAGCAGATCTGTTTCGTGCCGGGGTCATAGGTCGCGCTCACGCACACCTGGAGCGACAGGGCCTTGACGTCACCCAGGGCGGCATGCGCCTGCGTCAGGTCGTTGGCCTCGGCGTCGCCGAACCCCACCGCCTCGAAGTCCGGCACCGGCGCGTTGCTGCTCGAGTTCTGGGCATCTGCACACATGGTTGTTCTCCATTGTCGTGGCCGCACTCATTGAACGTTTCGTCACGGTGCGGCCGTTTGCGTGACGAACCCTGGATCGCGAAGCTCGGCCGGCGTTTCCGGCCCTGCGCTGGAGACAAGGGCCCCTGAGTGGGGCCGCGGGGCGGAGAGCGGCGGTCCGGCGGCCGCGCGGTGCTGCTCTCCATGCGTCCCGAAGCGGGCGGGTTGCGCCCGGCTCGGTTGCGCGGTTAACTATGGTCCCCACCTCTCAATCTCCTGTCCCATCAATGTGATCCCCGGTATCCACCCCTTCATATGTTCACTCTCAACCTCCTTGGCGGCGCGGCGTTTCAGGGCCGAAACGGCCCGGTCACCGGCAAGGCCGCGCACACCCGGCGGGTCGCGCTGCTGGCCATCCTGGCGGCGGCGCGGGGGCGGACGGTGGGGCGGGAGCGCATCATCGGCCTCCTCTGGCCGGAGCACCGCACAGCCGCCGCGCGCCACCTCCTTTCCGAGTCGCTGTACGTGCTGCGGAAGGAGCTGGGGGAGAACGCCTTCGTCTCGTCGGGCGACGAGGTGGGGCTGAACGGTGAGATCCTCCAGAGCGACGTGGAGGCGTTCGAGAGCGAGATCGAGGCGGGCGACGTGGAGCGGGCGGCGGCGCTCTACCGCGGGCCCTTTCTGGACGGGTTCGCCGTGGCCGACGCGCCCGAGTTCGAGCGCTGGGCCGAGGGGGAGCGCGACCGGCTGGCCCGCCTCCACACGCGCGCGCTGGAGTGCCTCGCCTCCGCCCGCGACGGCGAGGGGCGCCCCGCCGAGGCCGCGGGGTGGTGGCGGCGGCTGGTGGCGCTCGACCCCTACAACTCGCGCGTGGCCATGCGGCTGATGCTGTCGCTCGACGCGTCGGGGGAGCGGGCGGCGGCGCTCTGGTTCGCGGAGAAGCACGTCGCCTTCCTGCGCGACGAGCTGGGGGTGGAGCCGGAAGAGGACTTCGAGGAGCTGGTCGAGCGGCTGCGTACGGAACCCGTCCGCGTACCCACTTCCGACCGTGCCGCCCCTCGTATGGCGGCTCCGGATCTGCCCGCGGCCGCGGCCCCGCCACCGGAGGACGAGACCGGGGCGGGCGCCCCGGTGCCGTTGCAAGCGGTCGACGGGATGCGGACGGGGGATTCGGCGGGTGACGCTGTCGAGGAACGCGTCACGATCGACACCGTGGAGGAGCTGGTCGGCCGGGCGACGCAGCCGGAGCTGCATTCAACGACGCTGGCGAACGGAGACACGCTCCCGTCCGTCGGCGTCGCTCTTCCACCGGCCGTAGGCGACCGCGCCGCGCCTTGGCCGGACGCGCTTCCGCCGCCTGGCACGCCTCTGGTCGTCGCGCCGGCAACGGGCACGCGGCGGGGCCGGCGCGGATGGAGGCGCATGGCCGCGCAGCCGGTGGCGGCGGCGGCGCTGGGAGTGCTGCTGGGTGCGGCGGCAAGCGTTCTCCCGCCCCGTGGCGAACCGCCGCCTTCGGCAGCCGCGGCACAGGCGCCCCCCGGCTACGATCCCCGCCGGGTCGCCGTCCTCTACCTCGACGACTACAGCAAGGGCGGGGAGCTGGGGTACCTGGCCAACGGCCTCACCGAGTCGCTGATCCACACCCTCAGCCAGGTGCAGGCGCTGGAGGTGATCTCGCGAAACGGGGTGAAGCCGTACCGCGACCATCCCGTGCGCTTCGACTCGATGGTGGCGGACCTGAAGGCGGGGAGCCTGGTGGAGGGAAGCGTGCAGCGCTCGGGCGACAGCGTGCGGGTGACGGTGCAGCTGGTGGACGCCAACACCCGGGCGCACCTGGAGAGCCGCACCCTGGTGCACGCGATGACCGGCATCTTCGAGCTCGAAGACGCCCTTGCCGACTCGGTCTCCGGCTTTCTGCGGCGCCGGCTGGGGCGCGAGATCCAGCTGCGCCGCACGCGTGCCGAAACGCACAGCGACGTGGCATGGCGTGACGTGGTCGAAGCCGAGCAGGCGCGCGACGACGCGGCGCGGATGCTGGCGGGCGACGATGCGCCCGACGAGGCCGCCGCGCTGGGCGCGCTCCGCGATGCCGATGCGCGCCTGGCGCGCGCCGAGCGTGCGGACCGCGCCTGGGCACGGCCGACGGTGCTGCGGGGATGGATCGCGCTCCAGCGCGGGCCCCTGCTGCACGACCCGGCCGCGGGCGCCGACACCGCGCTGGCCTTCGCGGAGCGGGCGCTCGCCCGCCAGCCGGGTAACCCGCTCGCGCTGGAGCTGCGCGGCACCGTCTTCTTCACCCAGGCGGTCGGCGGGGTGGACAGCACCGGGCAGGCCGCGCGGGTAGACGCGGCCGAGCGCGACCTGCGCGCCGCCGTGGCCGCGGAGCCGGGGCTGGCGAGCGCCTGGAACAAGCTCAGCCAGGTGCTGCGGTACCGGGGGCGCACCGCCGAATCGGCGGCGATGGCGCGGCGGGCGCTGCAGGAAGACGCCTACCTTGCCGAGGCCAACGCCATCCTGTCGCGCCTCTACTTCGCCGCGCTGTACGCCGCAGACTACCGCGAGGCGCGCGCGCTCTGCGACCGTGGCGCGGAGCGGTTCCCCGGCGATCCGCGGTTCGTGGAGTGCCGCCTGACCCTGATGCGCGCCGATCCGTCGCGGCCGGCGGACCCCGCGGCCGCGACCCGGCTCCTGGCGGAGCTCAAACGGCTGGACCCGCCCGAGCGGGCGCGGCGGGCGGGGCGCGCGTACGCCCCGGTCTTCCGGCTGGCCGTCGCGGCCGCGGTGATGGCGCGGGCGGGGCAGACGGACAGCGCCCGGGCGATGCTTGCCCGGGCGCGTGCCGCGGCGAGCGGAGATGCCGAGCTGCGGCTCTCGCTCGCCTACGACGAGGCGTACGTCTACCTGCTCCTGGGGCAGCCGGAGACCGCCCGCGCTCTGCTGGAGTGGAGCTTCACGCGGCGCCCGTCGCAGCGGGCGTTCGCTGCCCGCGACCCGCTCTTCCGGCGCTTGCCGGCAGGTCCGGAAGGTCCGAGAGCCGGTGGGCCCGCACCACGGCTCCCTCCGTGAACAGCAGGTGGAGGTCGGATTCGAGGGACGTGTAGTCCGAGTCGGGCGTGTGCGCGATGGCGAACGGCGGGTCGACCAGGAATTGCACGGGCGACGGGAAGCCCTCGCCCATGTCCGTGTCGGGCGGAATCTGTCCGTACCAGTACATCGACAGCTTGTCGAGTACGGCCGCGGCCTCCCAGAGCGACTTCGACGCGTAGTAGGGGAGGACGAACTTCTCGACCGCGGCCTCGCTCCAGAACACGGCGTCGTACGCGTCCGCCAGGTTGTCCGTCAGGGTCTCTCCCTCGACCGCGAACGTCACCTTCGTCACCTTCGGCCGCATCTCCACCTCACGGGTGTCGATCTCGAACCGGGGCACCTGGCCTTCGGTCAGGCTCGACACGAAGTACAGCGTGTTCTCCGCCCCCGCCACCCCGGACTCCGGGTCCGTCACCGCGTAGAGGGGGTCTCCGCCTACCCTCCGCCGGCTGGAGGCGAACTCGGCGACCATGCGCAACTGGTGCGCGTCAAGGACGGGCCAGCTCTGGATGGGAGTGGACATGAAATCACCTCGGGCACAGGGGCGGCGGAGTCCGTCCGCCGGGCGGGACCGGCATGCCGGCCAGAATCGATTCGGAAGCTAGCGGTGAGCTCTCAACCCCGTTGCCGACCCCTCTCAACCATCCACGTGCGGGGCATCTCGTCCGGGTCCGCCGCACTTTCGCCCTGCCCCTCGCGTCGCCATTTTCCCGCGTTCCACTGACTGAAAAGCAGTTCCAGACCTGAGGACGCGGTGAGCAGCCCCCCGCCGCCAGCTTCCGCATCGAGAGGATTCGCTCGGCGAGATGCGCGTGCCCGCCGACGCGCTGTACGCCGCGCAGACCCAGCGCGCGGTGGAGAACTTCCCCATCAGCGGGATCCGCTTCCCGCGCCGCTTCATCCACGCGATGGGCACGATCAAGAAGGCCGCAGCGCAGGCCAATGCCGAAATGGGGCTGCTGGACGGCGCCGTCGAACGATCTGCTTCCAGCTTCCGTCGTGGCACACGTTCGTCGAGTCGTCGGTAGCTCGGAATTTTCGAGTGCGTATCCTCACGTTCTTGCTCATGACCTCATACACGACGCCTGTGGATGCGGTGCTCGCGGGGTTCCCACCAGGCTCCGTGCGCGTCGTAGCTTGGGCCGCCCATGACACTGACGCCTATGTGCTCCTGGATACTGGGTCGCAGGGGCAACGATATCTGTATGGTGTGAACTGCCATCGGGGCGAAGACGGGTGGGAGGAAGGCGGCTCCGGCAACTGTCCGGGCTGGACGGCAGTGCCTGGAGACGATCGAGTCGGCACCCTGGTCCTCTGGAACGATGCGCCCGCGGGCGCAGATCGCGCGCGGGTGGCGTTTGGCCAGTTGGAGTTGGAGGTTCCCGTAAGCGAGGGAGTGTACCTTGCTGCGTGGTGGCGGGTGCCCGAAGCGGAGCTCCCGCGTGCGGGCGACCTGTCTGGAGCGGAGTCGCTCCCGTCACCGCGTGCCGTTGAATACCGGATCGATGTGGAGTGGGTGCCGGCGAACGGTTGATCCGGTGTCGTCCGTTCGTACATGCGCCCCCACAACCCGCCGCCGAACCAGGGCGTTGCGGCGGACACCGGGCCCCTGGCCCCTGCCCCTTGTGTCGTCAGGTCTCTGCCCTGAAGCCACCATGCGGAAACAATATCATCTGCGTCCCTCTCCTCTGGGTCTTCTCGCGTGGGACGTCGATCGGCTCATCGAGCTGACCACCGATTCTCCGCGGGTGGAGGTGCCGCTCGGAGCGATTCGTGAGCTCGATGAGCCCTTCTGGTTCGGAGGTGGGGCGGACGAAGCCACCTGTCGGGCCGTCGCGGACCATGCTCGGCTGATCGCCGAGGCTGATCTCAAGTATCCGATCATCCTGGGTGCGGACGGGCGCGTGATGGATGGGATGCATCGCGTCGCGAAGGCTTACCTAGAGGGCAGGAGAAGTATTTCGGCCGTGCAGCTTACCGCGGATCCGGAGCCCGACTTCGTTGGCGTGGGTGCGGCAGAGCTTCCATACGACTACAGCCGGTAACGCTCTCGTCGATCTCGGGATTTCCCGCCGCCTACCAGTCGGCTGCAGGGGATGCGGGGCCGTCCATGTTTTCGCGTGACGAAAGGCTTGCGCACCGGCCCCGCACCCCCGACCCTTTTGTCGTTAGGCCTCTCCTGACCCTCTTACCATGAGACTTCAGCATGCGTCCTGATCGTGATCTGACACGCACGTACTCGCGGAAGCAGTTCGCCGAGAAGCTCCGCCGTCTCGCGGACGCCATTGAGAAGGAAGGAGCGTTCACGATCCAGGTTGCAGGCGAGCGGCTGCGCATTCCCGCGGATGCCACGTTCAACATCGAACATGAGCGCGAAGGCGAGGACGAGGAGCTCGAGTTCCAGGTGATCTGGTCTCGTAAGTAGCCGGTTGGGGAAGACCAGGCCTCCACCGGTAGCCGAGCGCTGGGGTGTATTCATAGTGCGAATACAGCCCGACGGTGCCGCCACTCGGCTACCTTTCCGAGACGGCTAACGGTCCGGCCGCGCCCACGACACAGTCGGCGAGACCCTCGGCCGCCCTTACGGAGGCACTCTCGTCGTCGCCACCCAGCACCGCCCCTTGACCCCGTGACGTCTTCCAGCGCCGCACCGCGCGCCTCTCCGGCGCAGACGAAACTATTTTAACCCTACAGGAGGGGTAACGTGCGCATCTTACCCACCTCTCTATGAGTTGAGCGGGAGGGGCGGTTTCGTGCATCTATCGTTCCCACCAGCCCAGTATCCAGCCGCCCGGCGTGGAACACAGACTCGCCTCTCCTGGGCGTTTACCAGAACAGCGCGGGTGAGCGAGTTTAGGCTGCTACAACTACTATCTATATCTAGTTAGTTTCCATCCGGAAACAGCGGAAAAGCGGGTATCGGGTAGCCGTGGAAAACGTCGTACGGAGCGGTTGCTACGCAATTCGAACCCGATCCGCGGGTATGATTCCGCTCCGTTTGGGTCAGAGACGCAGGTACATGCCGC